>NZ_CZPZ01000035.1 GCF_001458775.1 Candidatus Nitrospira nitrificans | reverse complement strand
TGAATGGAGACGGAGGCATGGGGCTTCCCCTGACACGACTGCGGCAGCTCTTGACCACCCGGGACCAACGGCGCGCGGCGCTGCTGCTCGGGGCGATGGTGCTGGCCGGCTTCATCGACGTCGCGGGCGTGACCTCGATCTTGCCGTTCATGGCCGTGGTGGCCAACCCGGCCGTGATCGAGACGAATCGCTGGTTGCACACGCTGTTTACCGGGCTGGCATTCGACTCCCCCCAGCGCTTTCTGATCGGTTTGGGGCTGGGGGCGTTGGGGCTCCTGCTCCTCAGTAACGCCGTGTCGCTCGCCACCGCGGCGGCCATCTTGCGGTTTGCGAGCCGGCTGGGGCACCACCTGTCCCGGCGGATCCTCACGAGCTATTTGCGGCAACCCTACGCCTATTTTTTGGACCACAATACCTCACACCTGGTGGTGTCCTGCACGGAGGATGTGGTCCGCGTCACCAACGGCATCGTCGCGCCGACCCTCCAGGCGCTGGCCAAAGGGGTCATCGTCCTCAGCCTCCTGCTGCTGGTGCTGTGGGTCGATCCCTGGTTGGCGCTCTCAGTCGGGCTGGTGCTTGGGACCCTCTACACCGGCGTGTTTCTCGGGGTGCGGCACTTCGTGACCCGCCTGGGCGCGGCCAGTAAACACGCCCACCGCGAACGGGTGCGCCTGGCCACCGAGATGTTGCATGGGATCAAGGAGCTCAAGATTCTGGGCCAAGATCAAGCCTATCCCCAACGGTTTGCGCACTGGTCGGCGGTGTATGCCAGGAATCAGTGGCTCAGCGCCACTGTGACGCTGGTGCCGCGCTACGCGATCGAAAGCCTCGCGTTTGGCTCGATGATCGGGGTGGTGCTCTATCTGCTGGCGACGCACCGAGCGTTCACCGACGCGATGCCGGTGCTGGTCCTCTATGCCTTCACGGCCTACCGGTTGCTGCCGGCCTTTCAGCAGCTCTTCAGTAGCGCCACGCAGATCCGGTTCAATCTGAGCTCCTTGGAGGCGCTGGAAGCGCAGCTGACAGGGTCGGCGCGCGTCCCCGTCCGCGAGGCCCCGCCGCGGGGGCCCGAGGCCCGGCCCCGCGTGACCTTTGAGCGGGAGATTGTCCTCCGGAACATTCGCTTCGCCTACTCCCCGGGGCGCGCGCCGGTGCTCGATCAGTTCACGCTGACGATCCCGCGGAATGCGACGATCGCGTTGGTCGGGAGCACGGGGGCCGGGAAGACCACGATCGTGGATCTCATTCTGGGGCTGATTGCCCCGCAACACGGCTCCCTGCTCGTGGACGGCCTGCCGATCACGGCGGCGAATGTGACGGCCTGGCAGCAACAACTGGGGTATGTGCCGCAGCACATCTATGTCGCCGACGACAGCCTCGCGGCGAATATTGCCTTTGGCGTGCTCCCCGACCAGATCGACATGGAGCGGGTGCGGGAGGCCGCGCGCATCGCCAATCTGGACGAGTTTGTGCGGGAGGAGTTGCCGGACGGGTATGCCACCCGGGTGGGGGAGCGGGGGGTGGCCCTCAGCGGGGGGCAGCGGCAACGCATCGGCATCGCGCGGGCTCTGTACAGCGACCCGGACGTGCTGATTCTCGACGAGGCGACGAGCGCATTGGACGGCATCACCGAAGACGCGGTGACGGACGCGATCCGCACGATCTTCCATGAAAAAACGATCATTATGATCGCGCATCGCCTGGGGACGGTGCACCAGGCCGACCGGATTTATCTGCTCGAAGCCGGCGGGGTGGCCGATCAGGGGAGTTATGCCGAACTCCTGGCCCGCAACAAGGTCTTTCGCGCTATGGCCAAAGTAGATGGTTAGCGTCAGAATTGGTTGCGCGGCTGCTGATTCTCCCCACCGTTCCAAGCTGCAAGACAAGAGTAAACTACGGAATCGCTCGCCGTTCCGCTACCTCCGTGAATTTGAGCCCAGTTCCTTTGACCAAAACAAGAACATCCCATGGCCGCCTTTTGCGGGTGATCCTTCCGAATCGCGGAAGACTCCAAAATTATAGGTATAATTTAGTTCAATTTGTGACCGCCAAGGGGCACCGGACACCACACCGACACCCACGGTGGGCATAGAGTCCGTCGATTGTGTGATCCGTCCCTCTGCCGTAAAGCGCGGACGATCAACGAACGCCCAGCCCGCTTCCACGTAGGGATATAGGAAAAAAAGGGCTTCGTAACGATATTGCACATTCGCAATCGCATAGTGCCGAGGAAAGAGTTCATTAAATGCTACGCCATGAATCATCGGTAAGGATACTGCGTCCCATTCATAGCCTGTCGGCCGGCCAGGGAGACGAAATGCCGAAAACCGATCAAGATCCTTCCCAATTCCGGCGTGGATACTGGAAACCAGCCGGTGTTTCTCACTGCCCACGAAAGGCAGCCCTGATGCAGCCATTAGATATCCGCTGAATGCCAAGTAGGTGCGTTCTTTCTTGAAATCGGGTGTGTCAAAGGGAGGCCCCCCCCACGCGGACCATTTGGCGCGATGCCCATGGATCACATCTCCGCCCAGAGTTACTCCCTCATGTGGCAGTTCCATGAGATTGCGGGTCATGGCATCGATGCGAACCTTGAGGTGAATCCGTCCTTCGTAGGTATCGGCGGGGACGCCATACTGGGAGGAGGTATGTCCGGTGCCCTTAAACCAACGGAACCCGGGCTCGTACGTTACAAAGAGATTGACGGCGCTATCTTGCCTGAAAGGACGAACAGGGAGACGGTAACCGATCCCGACTCCACCGAAGGCGTAACTCCACTCAATCTCCGTTTCGCGGATTCGCTGTCCCTCTACATTCTCAGACCGTCCCAATGGCGCGATGAAGTTGTTCAAGGTAAAGAGCAGGGTCCAATTGGGATAGGCCCGGAGCCCGATGGAATAACTCAGGTCATTGACCACGCCCGAAACGGTTCCACGAAATCGACGATTGTCATCGTCCCAATTTCGCCAGACATAGAGCGCTCCGAAGGGGAGTAATTCGAGTTGGGACGGGCCGTCGGGAATCCACTGTAATCCGAAGCTCGCGGCTGTGACCGAGCGGCGATCTCTTGGAGCGACATGGATCTCCTCTCCAAAAAGCTTTGTGCGAAAATCTCCCCCGGCCAGTGGTGTGGGTTCTTCCATCGGCGTCGGCTCTCGCGCGGAGGGTTGGGCTTCGCTCAGCCCAGGGATCATGACGGCAAGCGCGAACCAGAGAACGGACCGCGATAGGGCATGGAGGATTTTGGGATTAGACCATCGTGAGGACATCGCGTCTTGTCGTACACAGAACAGCCGTTCCCCCAACTGCCTCTGTGGGGGGACATACGAGACTGACTACAACCGAATTTGTTCATCCCGAAAACCGCGTGATTGCAGGAGAGTTGTGATGGGAGTCGGTACCAACTCTCTACGGCTTTCGCGCGTACACCGCCAGCGGCACAGCGTTCGGAGTCAGCACAGGCCAGTGTTCATCGGAGGTTCCCCACACCGAACCGCCTTCCACCGGACGGCGGCCCGATGGTCCGGCGAGAGGCCCGGATGCCGTCCGATGGCTGGATGGAGATCACTTCTGCTTTGATTTCCCCGCGTTCGTCTTTTCCATCGCGCCTTTTGAGAATGGTTGAATGGAAAGGATATGGTTGTTGTCGTCGACTTTCGCCTCGATCATGTCCCCTTGCTTAATCGCCCCAGTAACCTTAGTGGTTTCGTCACGATGTAATTGTACTTCCGTGCCCTCCTTTGTCTTAATGAAATAATCTGCTCCATCGATGCGAACTATCTTCCCTCGGAATCTATTTTCGTTAAAACCTGTTTGATCTGTGACAGAGAACGGCTTCATGTTGTCGGATGGGGAGGGCTCATTCTCAGCCTCCGCCACGGTGAATAAGCCAAGACCCACTAACCCCACACATGAAATAAAACCAGCCATTTTCCAAGTGCCCATGAGAGCCTCCCCTGATTGAAAGTTAAGTCGACCGAGTAGGTCACCCATCGCTCATTGCGGTGACATTCACCGGATCACGGTTCCTTGGGGCGCTGCCCGCCATCATGGAAATAACGTGTGGCCAAGGCGCCCGCGCGCCCATCAATTACATCCTGAGAAGCATTGCAGGTCCCGCATCGAATTTTCAGGCCGACGCGATTGTTCAATGCTTCGGCTGTGAGGACGAGGTGATATCGCTCGCCTCCACAGACCGCGCACAAATAACCTTCCGGTTCCCTGCCTGAGTCGTGACGAACCTTTTGCGTGCCTTGTCGATCCTTCGAGACGTTGTAGATTTCTTGCATCGATTCCATCCTTTGGTTTGTCGACCAAACTCATAATATCTAACTCCTTCCCCGACTCCCCTAGGATAGACCCTAGTTTTTACAGGGCAGGGTAAGTAGCCTGATGGAGCCAAACTTAGGTAATCACGCCTGGGTGCACTGAGGGAGTCTCCTAGTTTGTTTGGTTCCCCTCCCATGGGACTGATAATCGTAATGCTCGCCGAGACGCGGTGTTGTAGAAGAGACGCGCGTGCGTAAATAACGAGCTCCCTCAGTCGCCTGAGCAGAGATAACCAATGAATATGACAAAAAGAAAAATGTCCGCGCCTCGCAAAATCATTCGGTACGCGGTCGTAGGGTTGGGGCACATCGCGCAAGCGGCCGTCTTGCCGGCATTCGGGCATGCGCGGGCGAACTCTGTGCTGAGTGCATTGGTCTCAGGCGATGAGGTGAAATTATCGAAGCTGTCGTCGCGCTACGGAGTAGAGCATACGTATACTTACGACCAATATGATGAATGCCTGCGGAGCGGCTTCGTGGATGCGGTTTATCTCACGCTGCCCAATCATCTCCACAAACAGTATGCCATCGCGGCCTTGCGCGAAGGCATTCATGTCCTGTGTGAAAAGCCGCTGGGCCTCACGGCGACGGAATGCAAGGCGATGATCCGGTCCTCGGCTCGTCGTCGCGCAAAACTTATGGTGGCCTACCGCCTGCACTTTGACGATGCCCATTTGAATCTCATGAGGCTGGTGCAATCCGGACGACTGGGCGATGTGAGGATCATTCAATCGTTATTTACGCAACAGGTGCGCAAGGGAGATACACGATTGGACCCAAAGGTCGGAGGAGGGCCGTTGCCGGATATCGGCATCTATTGTATCAATGCCGCCCGCTACTTTTTCCAAGCGGAACCATCTGAAGCCTTCGCCATGCAGCTCAGCAATAACGATGCAAGATTTCGGCGAGTAGAAGAGATGGACGGCGTCTGTCTACGTTTTCCTGGGGAGCGTCTGGCCTCATTCATCTGTAGTTTTGGAGCCTCAAACAGAGTGGATGTCGACATCGTCGGCACAAAAGGGAATGCGCGTCTCGAATCTGCTTATAAGTATTCGGCCGATATGAGACAAATCACCCAGATCGGGGAGAGGATCACGACTCGCCGCTATCCGGTACATGATCAATTCGCCCCCCAGCTTAAATATTTTACCGACTGTATCTTGAAGGATAAGGAGCCTGAGCCCTCCGGCCTTGAAGGCCTGATCGATGTGGCGATCATCGAAGCGCTTCAACGATCAGCTCGCTCCGGCAAACCGGTAACAGTCAGAGTCCCATCAAAGCGAAATCGCCCGTCGCCTCACCAAGGAATGCGGATCGCGCGGCCCCGAGTGCCGTCCCGGGTCCGTGTCAAATCGCCGACACGATAGACTGATTTTATGGCGGAGGAAGATGCATCCGCTCCTGAGAACCATCCGTTGTGTTTCCTCCGTGTGCCGCTTTTTCGATTTTACACTGCCCGTCGTGACAAGATTGTGTTCGTACGTCGCTTTTCTCCTCACATGACGTCTTGTCTTCCCGGCTGATGGCCGAGGCAAGGCATTGTTTCAACTTCTCTTTGGCTTGCGCGAGACACTGTGTGCAAAGACTCTGGTCGATCTGGGCGGAGAACACCACTCCGTATAGGATAAGTTGAGATAACCCCAAAATGGATTTGAATCGCATATCAGCCTTCCAAAGTTCATGCAACCGAGAAAAAGCGCTCTCGTGCGCTTATTGCAATTACGGGATGCGCCGAAATCGTAGACGGAGCCGTCACCCTAAGGCCGGAGGATCCTCGCGGTCCTCACCAGTCAGAGCCTCCACTTCTACGGTTTCTGCTTCCTGGAGCTCCGATATGCAGCCTTGTAGCACCTGTCGTCTCTGTTGAAGCGATTTTTTGAAATCGTCACTTTCCGTCGGAAGCTGGGCGGATTCCGGAAGGTTGACCATGGCTTCTGCTTCTCCGAGCGTCGCATATTTGTAGGATTGCAGTCGTTCATGCTCCGCACCATAGAGCTTGGTAAGCAACTGCTCGACCTCTCCATCGAATGCGGCCAATGCCTCATTTGGTTCGTGCAAGGCGCCTTCTTGAGATTGAGAGAGATCTTCCAGTTGTTGTACCAACGCTTCCAGTCGATGAGTTCGACTGGTTTCAGGCTGTGAACTTATTGAATTATTGGGGGTTGGCATATCTTCACTCTTCTTTCATTCATCAAAACAAGTGAGGGTATGAATCAGCGCTTCACTTGCTGCCTGTTATGCACCCTACAACGCATCTGGTTGAAACAATACTAGGGGATTCACCAGTCCTTTGTTGTTTCTGCTCCATTATCATGGGCAGAGCTCGGTTCGATCCGAAAGCAATGGCCGGGGACGGCAATGTTCACGGATGGATGGATGATTCGCTCCACGTTCATAATTTCGGGGGGCGTCTAGGCATATGCATCAAACCTCGGGAAGGAGAAGACATTATGGGGCACTACAAGGTCGGTCTCATTATTCCCCATCCTGAAGATCAGAAATGGGATTCGGTCTGGAAGCTGTTCCGTACCCCTAATTTAAACCTTCCCACCCTCGCCGCCCTCATCCCGGAGGATGAGTGGGATATTGAGATTCAAGACGAAATTGTCGGCCCTCTGAACTTCGAGCGCGACTATGACCTGGTCTTCATCACCGTGACCACCGTCGTCGCCATTCGTGCCTATGAGGTTGCCCGACTGTTCCGTGAGCGAGGGGCCAAAGTCGTGCTCGGCGGGATTCATCCCTCCACCCTTCCGGATGAAGCGATCAAACATGCCGATGCCATCGTCATCGGCGAGGGCGAGCTGACGGTCCCGCGGGTGCTCGAGGATTTCAAGAAAGGCAAACTGCAACCCCAGTACCGCATGCCCCACATGGTTCAACAATGGGATGAAAAGCCGCCGCGCTGGGATCTGTTACCGCCGGGGTATATGTTCCGCGACGCGCTGACAGCGACCAGAGGATGTAACTACCGCTGCACATTTTGCTCGATTCATTTGGCGTTAGGGGGCGGCCAGTATGGATTCCGGAAAAAACCACCGGCCGATGTCGTGAAGCTCGTCGAAAAAATGAACGGACCGATGGTCATGTTCTGGGACGATGACCTGTTGTCCGACCCGGCCTACGCGCGTGAGCTCTGCCAGGCCATGAAACCGCTCGGAAAGAAATGGATGAGCCAAATGAGCGCGACCTACGTCGCCCATCATCCCGAGTTGCTCAAGACGCTGAAGGAGGCCGGCTGCTCGGCGATGTTCATGGGGATCGAATCGATCAACCAAGACTCGCTCAAGTCCGTCGAGAAGCAAAATTCGGCGAAACTGTATGAAGAAATGATCAAGCGTATCCACGACCAGGGGATCGACATCCATGCGGGATTTATCTGCGGCTTGGACCATGAAGATGTCTATGACTTCGAGCGTACGGCCGAGTGGGCGACCAAGATGGGCTTGGCGGGCGCCCTGTGGCGGATCCTGACGCCCTATCCTGGGACCAAACAGTTTGCGGAGCTCAAGGCGGCCGGTCGGATCCTCACGGAGAACTGGACGGCCTACACAGGCGAACATGTGGTGTACAAGCCAGCCAAGATGACCGTCGAGCAATTGTACTGGGGGCACAAATGGGCCAAGGGGCAATTTTATTCGTATCGCTCTATCGGACAACGGGCGATCCAGCGCGCTTCGCAGAACGGGTTCGGCGAGCTGCTCAACATTACCGGTTGCGGCCTGGGCTACCGTTCCATGTTTCACCTGGCGGCCGACTCGGCGCCGGTGAACGTCTATAGAGACATTCACCATTTACCGCCACAAGAAGAGCCGGTCGCATACCGGTTTCCCTATCCATCCCCGAAGAGGTTCAGCTTTATCACCGATCGACTGGACCAATTCCGGTCCAAGGTGCAGCCGAGACCGAGGATCAATAAGTGACTGGATAACATCGGCCCCGGAAATTCGGACCCTGTGAGACGGTGGGGGAGCCTCGCTTCCCCGAAGCCACTGGGTGGTGGCACATTCAGAGGAGCGAGGCGATAGGGAGCACGAGACGGAATCACCGCTTTTTGATTGTTATCAGGGGCCCTACGGTTTTATCGGTTGGGTTTGCACGTCATGCACAAAAGTCAGAGCATGCTTGCTTTTATCATCATACTTCACAACGACTCTGTCTCCAATGGCAGGATCCGGGTCCTTCTCCTTCCTCTCAGTCGTCTTATCGAGATGAAGCTGGACCACCTCACCCGTCGCGACGTTCTCTACCGACACTTGCCATGAGTGCTTGGCCGCGTCGCGCTCCATGACTTTGACGACCTTGCCATAGATCGTGGTGCCCGGGACTTCGACATCCGGCTTGTCGTAGACCGCCCTATCAGCAGCCAGACCCGCGAGCGAAAGCGTCAAACCACACAGGAGAGTGAGAAATCCTATACTCATTCGTTTGCATAGGCTGCGCATGCTGGACCTCCTTGAGGAAGTGGTTGCAGGGGAGCAACCGTTACTGACACGTAAGCCAACTATATGGGTGAGATGTGGAACAAGCACCTGGATCTATCCCTAGCACGGAGCCGCGAGCTGACCCGCTTCTCGCAATCGCTTTGCTTCACCCTGACATCGAGGAGTCAGACTGTGCGGAAGCCGTCGCAAATAACGAACGGCGGACCGATCGACTCAGGGCTTTCCCCAGTGTGAGCATGACTCTGCCAGGGAGTATCGTTTAGTTTCGGCAGCCGAACTGAACATGGCAAGGAGCGCGATCCTGCGGATATGACGGCAGGAAATGAAGAGGGAAATGTACAGACTTATTTCAAGAGGGACTAACCATGAAAAAAGAAATCGTCACATGTGCGATCGTTGCGGGCTTGTTGTTGTGTGCCGGACAAACGTCCTGGGCCGACCACACGTTGCCGGACATTGTGAAGGGGACGAAGATCATCGGGAAACCTGTTCAAAATTTGCAAGGTAGGAATCTGGGTAAGATCGAAGATTTTGCGATTGATGAAATAGACGGCTCCGTTCGATACGCCGTGCTGTCGTTTGGAGGGGTGCTCGGGCTCGGAGAAAAATACTTTGCGATTCCCTGGGAAGCGTTGACCCTCAGCAACGATCGAAAACATTTCGTGCTTGATCTGGAGGAGAAGGTCTTAACGCAGGCCCCTGGGTTTAACAAGGATAAATGGCCGGACTTCGCCGACCCGGATTACCATGTCACCATTTATGAATTTTATAACATTCCCGTCCGGGCTTCGAAGGAACAGGATGGAGTGGTCGTAAAAGAAAGAGCCCCTGCCGGTGTGACCAGATAAGGGCAGGAGGCTATGAAGCAATCTTATGCCATAAAGGTTGCCGATCATCAGCAAGGTCCGCAGCGAACAAGACTCTTCTTGGTCATGCGTACGAAGGGGGGACTGTGATGGGAATGGTTATGCTGAGGTCGAGCGAACAGGACTATGGGAGGAAATTCCGATCCAATAGTCAGAGCGTAAGAGAGGCAATCGTGGTCGATGTCACGGTATTCAGTCCCATTTCCACGATTCAGG
The DNA here is from genome assembly GCF_001458775.1 of Candidatus Nitrospira nitrificans. NCBI lineage: Bacteria > Pseudomonadati > Nitrospirota > Nitrospiria > Nitrospirales > Nitrospiraceae > Nitrospira > Candidatus Nitrospira nitrificans. The sequence continues at coordinate 152,784 of NZ_CZPZ01000035.1, read as the reverse complement.
AGGCGGTCTATATTCTCAGCAAGACGGGCTGCAACTACATCGTCGTATTCGACGGTTCTGAACCTGTGGGAATGTTGAGCCGTCTTCAGCTCGATCGATATACCGAAGAACGGCTGGAGGGGGCCCCTCCAGCGCTGCTCCGTGATGTCATGTTGCCCATCCCCTTCCGCGCCAGAGTGTACGACAGATTAGGGACAGTGCGCGCAGCGATGATGAAGAGAGGGCTCTCCTGGCTTCCTGTTCTTGATGAGCGATGCAAGTTAGCCGGAGTGGTGCTCTCTTGATGAGAACCGTCTAGAACCATCTGTGTACGCGCAGGTTCGTGATTTTCCGCGGTCTCCGTCATATCGCCACCTCAAATGCACAGGCGCTAGGGCTTTGACCTGTGGAGGAATCAAAAAAGGTGGAATACTGCTGCATGACCTCTTCAACTTCTCAATAAGGAGCTAAACCATGAAACAGGAAAACCCGGTCACCGATCGCACGGCCTTTGTCACCGATTTAGAAACCATTCGCCGAAGAGCCAGGCAACAGATCGAAGAAGGCGCTGTGACGCAGGGTTACGATGGAGATTCCAGGACGGTCGTGCGACTGCTCAATGACGCATTGGCCACTGAAATCGTCTGCGTGCTGCGTTATCGACGGCATTACTTCATGGCTCAGGGAATGAGTTCGGAGAGCGTGAAAAATGAATTTCTTCAGCATGCGAATGAAGAACAGGGCCATGCGGACCAGTTGGCGGAGCGGATCGTTCAGTTAGGCGGCGAACCGAATCTCTCTCCGGATGGGATGCTCAGTCGGAGCCATTCCGAATATATCGAAGGTGAGAGTCTCGAAGGGATGATCAAGGAAGATCTCATCGCGGAGCGCATTGCCATCGACAGTTACCGGGACATGATTGAGTATGTCAGGAGCTTCGACCCGACCACCCGCAGGCTCTTGGAAGAAATCCTGGCCAAAGAAGAGGAGCATGCGGAGGATCTCGTCGGTCTCCTCAAATGACCGATGGACAACCAAGGGGGTGCGCTCTCCACATCTATGGGAATCCCTAGTGGGACCGAAGCACGGAAGCGGATACGGTATCGATGCGTATGCGGAGCGCACCATCGACCACAGCGCGCCGAAGGGATTTCATTCATAACCATATCGATGAGGAGGAAGATATGAACGCGGACCAATTCAAGGGCAAGTGGAATCAATTTAAAGGAGAAGTCAAAAAGAAATGGGGCGCATTCACCGACGATGACTTGAAGCAAGCCGAAGGAGATTACGATAAATTCATGGGGCGAGTTCAAGAACGCTACGGCGATAAAAAGGAAGAAGTGATCCGATGGACGACGGATTGGTATGAGAAGGAGAAGCCTTCTGCCGGCGCGAAACCGTAACTGCCTTTTCTTGCTTTTCCTTCGAGCGGCCTGGTCGAGCAGACCAGGCCGCTCAACCCCCTGTCACCGCCGTCACCAGGTCCGATTCCTACAAGGAGCGTACGCTCGATGTCGCATGGTTCTGTCGGCAAAAGGGGACGGGCGAGCGAAGGAGTAGGGATCAACGCGCTATGCCATCAGTGATTGTGCGACGTCGCAATGTGTAATCGATCTGGTCTTGAGGTCGAGCGGCGTTCACATCACCGCTTTACCTGCCGCCAGGCACGGAGCGCCGTTACGGCAAGCCTGTTGTGGATATGGTTTCTATTGTTCCCCTATGTGCTGGGCGCAGGGACGGTCGAGGATGCGTATATCGCGGGGTACACCGCTTCATCACTCGAGCATGAGTTCGGTCTTCGCGACGCCGCGCTGGAAGTACATGACGGCATGGTCACGGTTCTCCTGGTTGCGGGATCGCAGGTCGATCGTGAGAAATTGGAAGCAGCGATAAAACGGATTCCCGGTGTGGTACGGGTGGACATCCGGAGCGAAACAGCGGAAAAGTTCCAACAGCGTTCGATAAGTGATCCACAGGCCGGCGATGCGCAAAAGCAGCCTAGCGGCGCCATAACCACCGCCATCGAAAACCATACCTCCAAGTGGATGCCGCACGGACTGTTGTTCGATCCCCTGCATGCCGATCTCCGGTGGCCACGCTTTTCGGCCGCGTACCGCTCATTTGCGACGGGGTTGGATCTGTCCGGAGGATTCGCCGGAAATTTCGGTGAAACATTCGCGCTCTACCGAAACAAGGCTCTGTTCGGCGGCGAATGGGAACTCGGTGTGCAAGCGGGAGTATTCAGTCTGCTTGATTTCGGGCAACAATCGATCGATTTGGTCAATGCCGACTACAGAGTAGGAGTGGTGTCCGGTTATCGCGCGAATGCCTGGTCCGGGTTTGTGCGTCTCCTGCATCAAAGCTCGCATCTCGGAGACGAATTCATTCTGAATAACCCCCAGGTGACACGTATCAATCTGAGCTTCGAAGAGTTGGATATGAAAATAGCCTATGACGCTGCAACCTGGTTGCGCGTCTATGGCGGCGGTGGTGTGTTGCTCCGTCGAGAACCACAGATCGGGCGCGGAACGGCCCAGTGGGGAATCGAGATGACCAGTCCCGTCACTTTCTTGGAGGGACGTGTGCGCCCAGTCGCGTATGGAGATTTTCAAGCGAATGAACGGGCACATTGGTCGGTCTCGCGTTCATTGATGGCGGGCTTGCAGCTTGAAAATGCCCGCATCGGAGATCGCCGCTTACAGCTGCTTTTCGAGTATTACTTCGGCCCGTCTCCGGACGGGCAGTTCTATAGGAGAATGGTCGAATGGTATGGGGTAGGGCTACACTTTTTCTATTGAATGCGATCGCGGTCTCTTCTCAAGTCGACCCTCCAGCCCGCGCCTGTCGGTTCAGGGACTTTCCCAGATGTCCATCGTAGGTTGTCATGGTGGGATAGTGGCGACTGACATTCTCGACAAGAGGGAATACAAAGAGGAGGACAGGAGACACTATGACGCCGTCGTGGAAGAGTCTACTGCAACCAGCTCAGCTCTGGACATTGTTCAAAGATACCGTTGCCGCCTGGAACAACGATAAGGTCCCCCGTCACGGAGCGGCGCTCGCCTATTATACCGTCCTCTCCTTGGTGCCATTGCTGGTCGTGATCATTGCGATAGTCGGGGTCATATTCGGCCGCGAAGCCGGGCAAGGCTACATCTTAGAACAGATTGGAAGTTTGGTGGGTCCGCAAAGCGCGGAGGCCATCAAGGAGATGATTCAACGGGCGAGTGAACCCTCGACAGGAATCATGGCCACCGTGCTAGCCACAGGAACGTTGCTTCTCGGCGCCTCTGGAGTTTTTGCGCAACTCCAAGACTCTTTGAACTCGATTTGGGGAGTCAAGCCCAAAGAGGGTCGGGGACTGTGGGGACTTATCCATGATCGATTTCTGTCAGTCGCCGCCCTCCTCGGAACCGCATTTTTGCTTCTGGTGTCTCTCGCGCTGAGCGCCGCGTTGTCGGCATTCGGAAAATGGTTTGGGGGGTGGCTTCCAGCTCCTGAATTTGTATTGCAAATATCGGAGCTCCTCATTTCGCTTGCCGTCATCACCGGACTGTTTGCCTTAATGTTCAAGGTGCTTCCCGATGCGCACGTTGCATGGCGTGATGTGTGGGTGGGCGCGGCTCTGACGGCGTTGCTCTTTACGATCGGGAAATTCGCGATCGGATTGTATCTCGGTAAGAGCGACGTGGGCTCCGCGTATGGGGCGGCCGGCTCCCTTGTGATCGTGCTCGTATGGGTCTATTACTCGGCGCAAATCGTGCTGTTTGGCGCTGAATTTACACAAGTCTATGCGAATGCAGTCGGGGCGCGTATCGTCCCGTCAGAAAATGCAGTGGTCGAGGATCCCCACAAGGCTGAAGATGTCGGAGGTGTGAGTCCCCTGTCTCCCGGTAGACATACCGGCAGCCACACACACTCAGGATCACTCGCCGGGGTTGGAGCCCCTCTTTCACCGGCTCCCTCGTCGGGATCCGTTGGGCGATTCCCCTGGTGGCTTGGACTCGCCGTGATTGGCCTGTCGCTGCTCCGATCTTCACGCGAGTCGGCGAAGTAACTCAGAGGTTCCCTCAGACTTCAAGCCGGCTTGTGGTCATCCACCGGAAGGACGCCTCACGGTCACTTCGGCACCGACTGTCACCGGCAATACCAGCGTCACCGTCGTGCCTTTCCCCGCCAGGGACTCCAGATCAACTCGGCCGCCCATGGCGCGAAAACGCTCGCGTACGCTGACGAGCCCCAGATGGCCGGGTTCGGCGGAGCGTTGCAATACCTCAGGCGACAATCCCTTGCCTCCATCCGACACCGCGACGCGCAAAATATCGCCGACGCCGAGCGATACGGTCACGGTCGCTCGATCCACGCCCGCATGTTTCATCACATTGAACAACAACTCGCGCACGGCCTGAAACACCACCACCGCCTGTTCTTCCGGCAGCGGCACGGAGTCGCAGTCGGTCTGAATGTCCACCCGTAGCCCATCCTTTTCGAATCGTTCACCCAGCCACGTGAGCGCAGCCGGTAAACCGGAATCCTGGAGCGACGGCGGGCTCAGCTCGGCGATCAGCGTGCGCGTATAGATCAAGGCCTGTTGAAACACCTTGTCCAAATCCTGCATGAGGGTCGCGCTTCCCGGATGGGACGGACTCTGTTTCTTCAGCATGCTCATTTTCATCTGTCCGACGGCAAGCATCTGCGCCAGATAATCATGGAGATCACGAGCCAGCTTGCGGCGCTCCCGCTGCTCCGTCAGACTGAGTTGTGAGGTGACCGTCATCAACCGACCTTGCGTCGCCAGCAATTCGCCGGTCCGTTCTTGAACCCGAATCTCCAGCTCGTCTTTCCACCGACGCAACTCCGCTTCTTGTCGTTTTCGGTCGGTGATGTCGCGCGCGACCTTGCAGGCGCCGGTGATTCGACCGTGCTCGTCCTTGATGGGAGACACGGTCAAAGACATATTGAGCAATGTCCCGTCCTTTCGTCGCCAGACGGTCTCATAATGTTCGACTGATTTTCCCGCCCTGATGCGGGCCAGAATACCCGGCTCTTCATGAATGCGTTCCGGCGGCATAAGGATGGTAATCAAGCGACCCACGATTTCATGCTCGGTGTAACCGAAAAGACGTTCCGCTCCACGATTCCAGGTCGTGATGATACCGTTCAAATCTTTGCTGATGATGGCGTCATCGGACGATGTCACGATCGCGGCCAACTGAGCTTGCGCCAGTTCCGCCTCGCGCAACTCCGTGATGTCGGTGTTCGTGCCGAACCAGCGGACGATCCGCCCGTCGGAATCCCGGATCGGCATGGCGCGAGACAGGAACCACCGGTATCGGCCGTCCCGTCCACGCAAAGGGAACGTGTCCTCCCATTCTTCACCTGCCTCAAGGGCTGTTTGCCATTTGTCGATCACGCGTTGCAGATGGTCGGGATGGTGAACCGCTTTCCATCCCCAACCTTGCATCTGCTCCAACGTCGTGCCCGTATAGTCGAACCAGCGCCGGTTGTACCACAAGAGCCAACCCTTGGCGTCGGCCATCCACGCGAACTGCGAGATATGGTCCGCCAAGGTGCGGAAACGTTCCTCGCTTTCACGAACCGCCGATTCCGCTTCACGCAACGCCGTCACGTCCGTCACGGCCACCAAGACCCGCCGCCAATCGTCTCCGGGACGGGGCGCCTTGATGGTGAACAACACCGAGAGACTTTGCCCGTCGACCGCGCGTAGCGAGGCGGGTCGTTCGTGCAAGTCCCGCCCTTCCCAAAATGCGATCAATTCTTCCCTGAACACCGCGGTCGTTTCGGGAGCAAAGATGCGATCGAGGGCGCCGAGCAACGCCTCTTTCGACGTCGCATGGAAGAGCCTGATCGCGTACTCATTCACATTCGTGACGCGGATCAGTGGAATGGAGATCGCCACCTTTTCGGGATTCGCATCGAGGTACCCGCTCAGATCCGTGACGCCTTCCGAGCGAAGATCCTCGAACCACCGTCGGATGTTCGACCAATCTTCTTCAAACAACGACACCCCGGCGCTTTCAAACATATGCCTGTATTTCTCTTCGCTCTCTGCCAGCGCTTGCTCGCCTTGTTTGCGCTCCGTGATGTCGATGACGGACCCGATGTAGCCGAGAAATCGCCCTTCAGGCGAGAACCGAGGCGCGGCGGCATCGATCGCCCAGCGATAGGCCCCGTCATGCCTTCGCAAGCGATATTCGAGCCTGAATGCGCCATGTGTTTTGTTCGCTCGGACAAATGTCCGCTCTGCCGATGCGCGGTCGTCCGCATGGACGGCATGGGTCCATCCGAATCCCAAGCCGGTCTCCGGGGTCTGGCCGGTGAAGTCGTACCATGACCGGCTCAAAAATGAGCATGTCCCATCCGGTTCCGTCACCCACACCATGATCGGAGCGTTATCCGCCATATTGTGGAACCGTTTTTCGCTCTCTTTCAGCGTCGCCTCCTGCCGCTTCTGCTCGGTGATGTCCCGCTTCATACCGACGTAACACAGCACCTCGCCTGTATCGTCATAGATGCCGAAGGCCGATAAGGCGATATCGATCCATCGGCCGTCTTTGCGGCGTGATCGGACCTCACCCCGGAAACGTCCGGTATCGATCAACTCTCCGGCGACTTGCTGGAATGTTTCTTCCCCGAGGTAGAGAGCCGGCGTCCGGCCAAGTATCTCCTCATCGGAATACCCCAGCAGGATACGGTGGGCGAGGTTCTGTTCAATGTACCGGCTGTTCCGATCGATGAGCGCAATGCCATCGGTGGCAGCGGCAATGATGGTGCGATACAGAGCGAGCTTGTCTTCCGCTTGTTTGCGGACGGTGATGTCTTGCTCCACACCGGTCATGCGAACGGCATGGCCCGCATCGTCATGCAAGAACCGTCCTCTCGCCGTCCGGATCAATCTGAGGTTTTCTTTCTCACGATCCGCCAACCGTAGCAGCGTGTTCACCGTGGCCAGCAACTCCATCGGATCGATGGGCTCGATCAGATAGCCGTCGGCGTCGACTTCAAGCCTGGTTGGAAGCTCCATCTTGGACGTGCGCGGAGAGGAGACCTGCAATACCATGATGTGAGAAGTGTCGGGATCGGCTTTAAGGCGTCGGCAGACTTCGAGGCCGTCGATGCCGGGCAGGCTGATATCAAGGACGATCAATTCCGGTCGATGCGAGGCCGTCATGAGCAACGTCTCTTCGCCGGTGGAAGCTTCGATCACACTGTGGCCGGCTTGGCTCAGTATTTGGCTGCGGGCATAACGGATCGCCTCGACAGCGTCGACGACTAAAATCAGCGCGCTATGTCTGCTGAGTGCTGAAGACACCGCCATGCCTGTGCGCGTCTTTCGGAGAAAAAGACATCATTGCTTAGGCACCTAAGACCTAGGGACACGGTCTTCAGCTCGTAATTGTACGGGCCGTTATTGATGAAGATCAATGCCAAATGCGGCGGGAGTTCCGTCTAAAACCAAGTGCAAGGCAAACACCTAGTAGACCGCCTGACGCAAACGAGAATACGTTCATCCATGACAGAAGATAACCGTATTTCTGGATCTTTAGGCAGGAATACCGTCCATCTGTGCGTGGACATGCAGCGCATGTTTGCCGAGCCCACCGAATGGATGATGCCGTGGTCGGCAAAAGTCTTGCCGCAAGTCACGGCCCTCGTGAAATACCAACCAGAGAAAACGATGTTCACCCGCTTCATTCCCGCGCACAGAGCAGGTCAAGGGCAGGGGATGTGGAAACAATACTACGAGTGTTGGGCCTCAATGACAGTGGAAAATCTAGGCGCGGACATGCTGGAACTCGTCCCTGCCTTAGCCCGGTTCACACCGCCTGCTGCTGTCATCGATAAGCATGTCTATGGACCCTGGATGGAAACCGATCTCCATCAACGTTTGCAAAAACGGGGCGTCACGACCCTGATCATATCCGGCGGGGAAACGGATGTGTGCGTGCTTGCCACCGTTCTGGGAGCGGTTGACCTAGGATATCGGGTTGTTTTGGCTAAAGATGCCTTATGTAGTTCGTCCGACGAAGCTCATGATGCCGCAATCGATCTCTATCACCAGCGCTACCGCGGTCAGGTTGAGCCGGTAGAGACGGAAACGATTCTTCGCAACTGGATCCGGTGACGCTGGAACGCCATGCCCCTCGCTGGCTTCGCCGAGATCTGGACGGTGACGGTCAGTCCCCCCTTACTCGATTCTGAGATTATCGAGGAGCCAGCGATTTTTTTCCTATGGGCTTCCCTAGTATGACGGCCATCGAAATGCCGTTAGGGTAGGAAAGTTGGGATGTCGGTGGCCGAATTCATCTGACGTTAAAAATATGGGAGGTCCTATGACAGGCAATACAGCATTGGCAGCAGGAGTGATAGAGATGTTGAAAGAGGATCATGAAAAGGTAAAAGGTCTGTTCGAAGAGTTCGAATCGGCTGAGGGGAAAGAGCAGGCGGACATCGCAGCCACCGCCATTATGGAGCTCGAAGTCCATGCCGACTTGGAGGAAAAACTGATCTACCCGGCCATTCGAGAACACATCGACGAAGATGAGAAGATGAATGAGGCGCTTGAGGAGCACCATCTCGTCCATGTCCTGATCAAGGAACTCAAGAAACTCAAACCCCACGATGCAGTGTTTCAGGCCAAGTTCAAAGTACTGGCTGAATTGGTGAAGCACCATATCGAGGAAGAAGAAGGGGAGATGTTGCCTGCGGCACAAAAGAGCGACATCGATTGGGAAGCGCTGGAGGCTGCCGTACTAAAGCGGAAGGACACCGTGGTGACCAAACTCACCGGAGGCAAGAAGCCCTTCTCGAAAAGTTAGAATTATAAGAGCCGCTTCTTTCAGAACAGCCTGGGAGAAGCGGCTTACCCTCTCCATATTGTCCTGGTCAACTTGAGCGGGCTCTATTATTCGGGGTCTATTATTATGGAGCGACTATCTGTCTGTCCGGCGACTTCGTAATTGCCAATCCCAATGTCATCCCCAACCTCTCGCTGGTTCGAGGCAGAGGACGTTACTCCCCCGCTACGATTGCTCAATTTGGATTCGCAGAATTCCTCCCGCCGTTTCCGGTTTAGAAGCCAAGATCGTGTGAATGTCACCACCCGGCGATTACGAGCCTCCCGCGCATTCTGGCATATGAGGCTTTCAGAGCTATGGTCCGGATGGATATTGTGCGCGATTCGGACAGTTTATCCTCTCTATCTTGAATCGTCGGTGCGTTCCCATCGGTTGTGACGGCCTTATTTTTTGATACTGTCGGTGCAAACCGGTGACATTTCATCGAAAGTCATTATCGCCACGAGTCAAGGCCGCAAAGGCGTGCATCTTGCTAACCTCCCTGCGCAAGCGCTGACACACTCTTCATGACATGTTTAACGGGAGGTTCTTTATGAAATCAATGACAAGGGTTCTTCTATCCGGGGTTCTCAGCATCCTGGCGGGAGTCTCGCTCTCATATGCGCAGACGACCTTTCCGGATCGGTCCCCAACCGTCGACCCAGGGACGGAGCGTACGATACAGCGTGATGGAGGCGTAGTGGAAGAGCGCGGGCCGCACGATCGAATCGTGGTGACAGAGCGGGTTGTGCATCGGAAACACGAGGGCGAATCCTACGTAGCCGGCTTCGGTGGATTCACGTTGGGGCATAGTTTTACGAACGTCGATGGCACAGGAACGCTCTCGGGGACAGGTGTCGAAAGTTTAGACCTGGCCAACTCGGCGGTATACGGTATGAAAGCCGGGTACTTCCTCCCGACCCGCAAATTAAATTGGCTGGGGTTTGAACTGGAAGGATTCAGCACCTCGCCGCATTTGGAGCGGCAAAACGGCTTTGCGGATGGATCCAATCTCCGCGTTTCCACGGTGGCCATCAATGTGATTGCGAGAAAAAGACTGGCCTGTGACGATCGCGATCGCCATGATCCCACGCGCCACCCGACGGTCCACGACAAGAATGGTCGACATTACGGTAAGGACGGTGGGCATTACGATTACGATAAGGATGGCCGGCATTACGATGATGATTGGTCGCCGGAAGCCGAGAATGCACGGTGCCCGCTACAAGTCTATGCCGGCGCCGGTCCGGCGATATTCTTTGCCGAGACGTCCAATCAGTTTGCATCGAGTTCAGAAAATGGTGAAGTCGGTATCAACGCGCTGGCCGGGGTGAAATATTTCGTGCATCGCAACGTGTCGATCTTCGGCGAATACAAGTTCAACTATGCCGGTTTCGATTTTGCACAGTACGGAACCCCCGCGTCGGTCGGCGGTTCCGGGGGTATCTCGGGCAATTACAAGGCGAGCCACTTCGTGGGAGGGCTGGGTGTTCACTTCTAGGATTTGACCGGAATCACATTATTTTGTAGGGAGGCGTTGGACTGCATCCTCATTCGAACCGGGACCGACGGATGCATCGTCGGTCCCGAGTTCAGCTCCAGTGTCTCGTACCATCCTTTCAGACGTTGGGCGTAGTCACACTCATGGCTATGGTTATGCCGTCGAAACGGACGTACACGGGGGTACGGACGGAGGATGTGGAGAAATGCCACCTTCGAGTAGGGCCATCAATTCGTAGACCTGCGCTTCCTCCACCGGCCGAGTAGTTGATCGAGCGGACCTGTGCGATTGTACGGCAGTCGCGAACGGTGGATAGACTCACTGAAATATTTCGGGCTCGCTGGATGTTTATCGAATCGTGAGGGGCGGCTGTGTGATCGAGTTCGCAACGGCCGGCGCGGGAAATACTATCGGCATTTTCCAAACATGCATTCATGTAAATGCCGGAAAGCAAGGAGAGACACATGTCAATTATGGGGTGGATTCTATTTGGATTGATGGTCGGCGTGGTGGCGAAGCTGTTAATGCCTGGGCGCGACCCTGGGGGGATGTTCGTGACGATCCTTCTTGGGATTGCAGGCGCACTGATCGGGGGTTTTATCGGCCGTGGGCTTGGTTGGTATGAGGAAAGCGATCCAGTCGGTTTCATCATGGCCGTAATTGGGGCTATTTTGCTGTTATTCGCCTATCGCAAAATGAGCGGATCTCCTAGTGTGGGAGGAAGCTGAGATTGTGGCCGATAAAGAAGTGGAATCAGGACGTATTGTACGGACGAGGCCGAAAATAAGGCGCGCATGTCACCATTTATTTAGAAAGGAGCAGCTCATGCCGGAACAACAACGTCCCCCTCAACAACAAACACGACAACCAGGTATCGAATCTGAGATGACGCCTCGGCCCAAGGTAGAGAACCGCGCACATCACGGTACGGGCAAGTTGAATGGGAAGATCGCTCTCATCACTGGTGGTGATAGCGGGATCGGTCGGGCTGTCGCCGTGGCCTTTGCGCGCGAAGGAGCGGATCTCGCCATCGCATACCTCGACGAGCATAAAGATGCGGAAGAAACCCAACGCATGGTCGAACAGGAAGGGCGACGTTGCATCCTCATACCCGGCGATGTGGGGAGCCACGAGCATTGCATGAGCGTCGTGCGCACGGTTCTGGCCGAGTTCGGGCATTTGGACGTCTTGGTTAACAATGCCGCTCAGCAGGAACCTCAAGACAGCCTCGAAAACATCACACCAGCTCAGCTCGAGCGGACATTTCGCACGAATATCTTTTCTTATTTCTTCATGGCCCAATCGGCGGTTCCCCATCTTGGGGAAGGAGCCAACATCATCAATACTACGTCCGTCACGGCTTATAAGGGAAGCCCTCAGCTACTGGACTATTCCTCGACTAAGGGTGCCATCGTCTCGTTCACAAGATCATTGGCCCTGTCACTTTCCGAGAAGAAGATTCGCGTCAACGCCGTCGCTCCAGGTCCGGTTTGGACACCGTTGATCCCCTCGACCTTTCCTCCGGACAAAGTCGCCACGTTCGGATCGGACGTCCCGATGAAACGTGCCGGCCAGCCGGAAGAAATCGCTCCTTGTTACGTGTTTTTAGCCACGCAGGATGCCTCTTACATGACGGGACAAGTTTTACACCCGAACGGAGGAACGGTCATAAACGGTTAGTCGATCATGCAATTAACAACACAACAGAGAAAGAAGACCGTCATGTCCCAGCAGAAATTCAAGCACTCATAAAGCCAAAACGTCGACAACGAAGATGCCGCTTCCGATGCGAAACAAATGCCGAAACGCGGATCACCGGAAAATTGAAAAACTCTTCGATGAGTGCCAGCAAGCGGAGGGTGAAAAAAGGCAACAGATCGCGCACGAGGCTCGGGCATCCCCTAGTTGGCGTGGATGGACGCGTCGTGATCTACCTCCCCGTATGCCTGTTTCCTTGCTGATTCTTTCCATGCTGCTGTCGCTCTCCTGTCGTCATTCCCCTCAGGATGCAGACATTTCCAGCGCGATCACGTCCCGTTTCATCGAGGAGCAGTCGGTCAACCTTCAACGAGTGGACGTGTATGTTGAGGAAGGAACCGCATACCTCAGTGGCGAAGTCGAGAATAGAGAAGAGCACATACAGGCCGGCCGGATCGCGAGCCGGATTCCGGGTGTACGACGTGTCATCAATAAACTTCAAGTCATCCCCTAAGATCGAGCCCTGCGACTCGGTGCATGTCTTTCTGTTGATGGGAGGCGGGCTGCTGCTCGCTGCTTCTCTGTCCCATGCCGCTGAGACCGAGCGATCTTGGCATTATGGGGCCTATCTGGATGTCTCTTACGGCATCAACGCTAACTTGCCGGACAACCATCGGTGGCGTAGCAAGGAGACGACTGAGCGGACCAATATATTGTCCCCGAACATGGCCTTGGCCTACTTGAGAAAAGAACCCAATGAGCAATCTCGCTGGGGCATGGAGTTGGCCGCCCAAGGCGGGTACGACACCGAGGATCTGGTCCCACACGAACATCCGATGTCAGGGGCCGATGCGCTCCGACATCTGGCGCGTGCCAATGTCAGTTATCTGGCCCCCATCGGGAAGGGGTTGGAGTTCACCGGCGGCCTTATCAAGGGATTCATTAATTACGAATCCTTCTATGCCAAGAACAACTTCAATTACACGCGTGCCTACTTGACCGACTTCAATCCCAATTTCATGTTCGCCGTCGGAGGGCGCTATACCGTTACCCCCAACGTCGATGTCGGGTTGCATGCGCTGAACGGGTTTCACCATCTGGCCCATTCCAATGATCTGCCAAGTTTCGCGGCCGAACTCGACTGGCGGATCGCGACGCGCCTCACCTGGTATCAAAACGTGTATTATGGCCCGGATCAAACGAACACCGGGATGAAATTCTGGCGCTTCTTTTCGGACAGCACTCTCCAGTGGCGCGCTCAGGACTGGACCGTGGCGCTTACGTACGACATCGGGACAGAACGAACCGCCGATGAGCCCGCCAACCCGCGTCGATTCTGGATGGCCTCCGCCCTGTTTACACAGTATGACCTGGGCGGTCCTTGGACGATCGGCTTCCGTCCTGAAGTCTTTTGGGATCGAGACGGCATCCTCACGCAGGCTCGCCAGCTGTTGGTGGGCGTCACCTCAACGCTCGGCTACAGGAGGCACATCGGTTGTCACGAATTGATCGTTCGCTTGGAATATCGGTTCGATCGTTCCACCGGTCCCGAGGGGGGGTTCTTTAAGAACGACCAAACGACCGCCGTCTCTCGTCTCGTAGCCGACCAACATGTGGCGTGGGTCGGCTTTTTATGGGCATACGATTCATAAACATCCTGACGACAAAGTGAACGCATCGACTCCGGCTCGGCAGTCGCGCTATCTTATCGCATGGGGCCGTGCCCATGTTGCTTGCCGCCTTTCCCGACCTGCCATTGGACCAGCCACACCTCGATCTCTGTATGATCGGCAGACAGCTTGGCTATCGAGGGGGTCTGAAGGCCATTGAGCTGCAGTTCGGCCTGCAACGCGAATCTCAACTGCGGGGAATGACCGGATCAGATGCCGTCCTACTGTGGAATCGCTGGCGCCATCGCCGGGATCAAGCAGCAAGGACGCGCCTCTTGGCCTACAATCAGGCGGATTGCATGAATTTAGAACCGTTGGCGGATGGGTTTTATTGCCGGATGGTTCAGTGGTATCGAGGAGAAATGAAGAGGAGGGATGCCGTTTGATCGAGTGTGGAAACAGACCACTTGTCCACGCCCTAGGTTCTTTACGAGACCACAAATGCCTATCTTGGTAGTAATTGTGGAGGTGAATTCGTGGAGGGGGCGATGCGTGCTATGTGGAGAAGATGGCTGGGAACAGCAGTCGGTTTGGTCCTACTAGGGGGGATGGATGTCCAGGCCGCGACGGAGCCATCCACGATCGCGCCAGGTGGCGGGAAGAGTCCGGTCACGGGTGGACGGCCTGATGAACAGAATCCACGATTGGGTCTCGGCAATCGAGGCACCGGCGAGCCTGGACGCCCGTTGATTGATCCGAGCCGGGTACGGTCGAAGCCCTCCGGCCCAGGCACGATCAAAGGCCAAGTCCTTTCCATCCAAGGCGAGACATTTATCGTGCGAGAGTCGGACGGCCATGAAGTGATACTCAAATCCACGAAAGACACCGAAATGCCTTCCATGATCCAGATGGGTGAAACCGTGGAGGCTACGGTGGATTCGGCCGGCATTCCTACCCACATCAAACCTTCCAAGCGGTGACCTGTCCTGTCCTGACGTCGGCCGATGTCATGCGCGACAATCAAGTGCGCGAATCCAGTCGATCGGCCGGCATCCGGTTAACGATGGTTTCGATAGCCGATAAGCTGCGGCGTGTAGCCATAGGAAAATCAAGAACGTCACTGAGCATGAAGTCCGCAAAAGAAGAGGGAACTATGAACGATAAATCATCTCGACCTGCGGCATCCATCGACTACAGGGAACACCAGATCGTCGTGAATTCGCATCAACAAGCCGATGCAGCATGGGTATGTCGATACTCCATCGTGGAAGCCGGCAAACCAAAGACAAAGTCCGTGACAGGCCTGGCGGACGGGAGCTTCCCTTCCCGAGAAGCCGCGGAATTGGCCGCGGTGCAAAAGGCCAAAGCATTGATCGATTTACGCTGATTCCTCACGGACCTTTACTTCCCCGCTACGGGCGGGGCCGTCACATCGGTGCGGTGCCAGGTCGCGAAAAACAGCACCGTGTACTGATTGTAAAACGCTCGTCCGACCAATTTAGGAGTCGAACCGAGAAACTCACCGGTCCGATTATCGTAGAAATCCACATGCAGGCGAGCATAGCCGCTTTGGCTCTGGTTCTTGTAGAGCGTGAGTTCGGGGAGCGAGAAGGGAATCAACAGGCTCTGAACCGGCGGCATGCCGACGAATACGGTGCCTTGCATTGTCCCGAACGATTCCGCCATCACGCGAACCAAATATGGGGAGTCGGTGTCTCGCGCGGAGACGCGATAGCCTCGTCGTCCCAACTCGGCGGCCACGAGGTCTCGAATATAGAAAATGTCGCGCGACGGACGATCGATCGCGCCGAGGTCCGCATTTGTCTTGCGAAGTCGGGACCGATCACTTTCGAGCCCTGTCGCATCCACGTCCACATTGACGCCCTCGGGCAGTCGTATCGACAGATTCTCCAGGGCTTGCTCAACCGCCTGCGTCAACAGGACCTGCTCGACCGCCGTCCGGGGAGTGCGTGACACTTCCTGTTCAAGCGCGCATCCCGAGATCAACAGGGTGAGAATAGAGAGAACCAAAATCTTCATGAGATCCTGACAAGCGACGGCGCGGGGCGGCACGAGCATGCTCCTCGTGACCTGTGAACCGATGCATGAGCGACAGTTCACCGCGCATCCGTATGCTCAGCTGCTTCGAGATCGGTCGACATTGTCGCGGAACACGTTGGAGACAAGACTATGACGAACGGCGATCAATCGCCCACGCTGCCATCCGATTCTCAAACCATTCACTCAATAACCAGCGGTCATCAAGGCGAAGACCACGATCGCGAGAACCACGATCGCAATAGCGATCAACATGAGCGGAGGATGCGCTCCAAACATTCCCGGCATGGGCTTCTCCTTCTTTATGGGGTTTGTAGCTCAGCCTCGCCCGTATTGCAATTATGACCAACCCAATGACAGCCTGTCGCCCGCTTTCCGGCATGGCTTCCACTCTGACTGGCCGTATCCATCATAACGGAACATCCAAGTGAGGTCCTACTAGGAATGCGCATGGGGGGAAGTTTAATGCGGACTAGGAAATCCCCTAGCCCTGAAATTTTCTGGGGGGGGGGGAGGAACTATAAACATGGTAAACTACGCATCTCTTCACGGCGTTTCGAAGGATTATGTTCCATGCAAAAAGTCTGAACCGTTCCCCAGAACTGGTGCTTATATTTACGAACCACTCGGTAGTCGACGATGAACCAGCTTCCTTGTCCTGTAATCTGGGCATTCACATCAACGGGATGAGAATTTCTTGAACCATTAAGGTTTGCTCGGCAATGACACCATCGCAGTTTCGTCAGACGGCTCGCCAAATCATGACGCAGGAGCCACGTACTGCCCACGCGCCACAAGAGGTCGCGGCTTCGGCGGAACGCATCTATACGAGGTTGCTCGCATGTATATCCGCCGTCTTGGGTAACGCCGGAAGCGTGGGTTTGTTCCGTCGAAGTCTGCGATTAACCGAGACCACCTTTCCGTTTTTCTCAGACGCTCGGAATGCCGATTTGGATATCTTGCTCTCAGAAGTGAGCCGGTGCCTGCAAGCGCAACCTGCCGAGGTCGCGCATGAGGCTTCCGTGGAATTGCTCGGGATCCATCTCGAGTTACTGGCCACATTTATCGGCCCACGGGTCACCAAACAATTATTACAGGAGGCATGGCCGAATCTGCGCACCTCCGATCCAGAGGAGAGTCAGGCATGAATGAGAGAGTGCCGATCGTCCAACTCGATACCGGAGTTCCCGGGCTCAACGAAGTGCTCGGCGGTGGGCTTCCCGAGTTTTCGTTCAACCTGCTCGCGGGCGGACCAGGAGCCGGGAAGACGACGCTGGTCCAGCAAATCTCCTTTGCCCTCGCCACGCCTGAGCGGCCGGCTCGCTACATCACGGTCTTGGGCGAACCTCCGTTGAAGCTGCTTCGCTATCAGCAGCAGTTCGATTTCTTTGATCCATCCAAGATCAATTCCAGCTTGCGCTTTCTCTCCATTCCACACGATGTGTTGGCGGCAGGATTGGGAAAGGTGTTGGACAAGATCGTAACGGAAGTGGAAGCCGCGAATCCCAGCCTGGTGGTCGTGGATTCCTTTCGATCCGTCATTCGCGCCTCGAAACAGGGGGAGGCGGAATTGTCCTTGCAGGCGTTCGTCCAACGGCTGGCGTTGCATTTAACGTCGTGGCAGGCGACGACGTTCCTGGTCGGAGAATACCTGGATTCCGAACAGGAGGACAATCCGATCTTCACGGTGGCTGACGGCGTGCTATGGCTCTCTCAAAGCAAAGAACGGAATGCCATCGTGCGAAAGCTGCAGGTGGTGAAGATGCGTGGCCAAGCGTCGGTGCCTGGCCTCCATACCCTCCGGATTACCGAGAAAGGCATTACCGTGTTTCCACGCCTCCCGATTCCCCTTGATATCAGCGCGGACGAGCAACGGAGGATCGAGATGTTGCCCGCGAAGATCGATCGACTTTCCACCGGTGTGCGGGGGCTGGATGACATGATGAACGGCGGGATTCCGATGGGATCCTCCATGCTTATCGCCGGGCCGTCCGGCTCGGGGAAAACGATTCTGTCCATGCAATTTCTCGCGGAGGGCCTCTCCCGGCGCGAGCCGGGACTGCTCGCTGTCTTCGAGAAGCGACCATCGGATTACCTCAAAGCGAACTCCTTGGGCCGGTCCCTGGCTCGGCATATTCAGGACGGTCTGCTGCACGTGTTGTATTTGCGCCCGCTCGACCTATCCCTGGATGAAACCTTGGAAGAGGTTCGCACCCTGGTGAACGAGCATGGGGTGAAACGCGTGGTCATCGACTCGCTCTCAGGCTTGGAACTGGCGCTCGCGCCGCATTTTCGTGAAGATTTTCGGGAAACGTTGCACCGCATGGTGGCGATGCTCACCGCCATGGGGATTACGCTGCTCTTGACGGTGGAATTGGCGGACTCGTACGTCGATTTGCGATTCAGCCCGCATGGGACCGCCTTTTTGACAGACGGGATTCTGCTCCATCGCTACATCGAACTCGACGGGAAGATCCAACGCATGTTGAGCGTCATCAAATTACGCGGGAGCCAACACAGCAAGGAATTGAGGCTCTATGAAGTGACGAACGAGGGCCTCGTGATCGGAAACGGACTCACCGGCTATGAAGGGTTGATGAGCGGCGCGCCGAGACGAATCCGGAAGCCGGAATGAACCAGGCTTTGCTCGGGTTGAGGGGGACGCTATGTCGGATAACACGAGATCAGACGAGCCGCGGCGGACGGACGATCTCCTCCGCGAGGCCAACGAACAACTCACGCTGAAGGCGTTACAGTTCCAACATGAAGCAGACGCGTCCGAACAGCGCTGGCTCGATCAGCGGAATCTCAACGACGAATTGGTGAGGAAGCAACGGCTGCTGCGAGTCCTGGCATCGGAGCTGACATTGACCGAACAACGCGAGCGCAAACGCCTGGCCACTGAACTGCACGATTATTTGGCCCAATTGATGGTCATCGGACGTCTCAAGGTCGGCCAGGCGCGTCCCAAGGCGCTGAGCGACGCGACATTGGTCATGCTGATCGATGAGATCAATGACATCTTCTCCAAGTCCCTCTCGTACACTCGAACGCTGATGTCCGAACTGAGTCCCCCCGTCTTGCAGGACCTGGGATTCCTCGCCGCCCTCAAGTGGATGTCGGAACAGCTCTCAACACAATTGTCGATCACCGTCGACATCCAGTTGCCGCCGGAACCTGTGATCGTGTCCGAGGATCAGGCGCTGTTTTTGTACCGAGCCGTCCGTGAGCTGGTGCTCAATGTCGTGAAGCATGCGCAGACCTCCCAGGTCACGATTGCGCTCACGCTGGAATCGAGTGATGTGCTGCACATTTACATTACGGATCAGGGCCGAGGCTTCGACCCTGTTGCGATCGACAAGAGGACACCAGGCGAGCATTTTGGCCTCATGAGCATCCGGGAACGCATGGAGGCCATGGGTGGATCGTTTCAGGTGGAGAGCGCTCCCGGCAGAGGCACCACGCTTGCGTTAGGACTGCCGCTGGCCAAGACTTTGCAATCACCGCATGCGCGGGCGGCGACTACAGGCAGTCGATCGCCGGACACCTCCGCTCAGAAGATACGCGACGTGCATCGGGTCCTCCTGGCGGACGACCACGCTCTGGTTCGCCAGGGTCTGCGCGCGATTCTCGAAGGATTTCAGGATGTGTCCATCGTGGGAGAGGCATGCAACGGAGTGGAGGCCGTCTCCATGGTCGACGAGTGCGTTCCCGATGTGATCATCATGGACGTTAATATGCCGAAGATGGATGGGATCGAAGCCACAAAACGAATCAAGGACAGGCACCCCTCGACGATCGTGATCGGTCTTTCGGTCAATAATTCGATACCCATCATCGATGCCATGAAGGCCGCCGGCGCGGCGGCCTTCATTTCAAAAGATGCCGCGGCGGCCTTCATTTCAAAAGATGCCGCGGCGGACGAGTTGCACGATGCCCTCACGATGTGTCATCCGCTGGCAATGTAACCGGGCTTTCACGGAGCGTCTTTCTTTCGACTAGATCCCACCTGGCCATAACGACAAGCAAACAGGTCTTTCCTAAAATAGACTCCACTCGCCTGCCGCTTATAAAGGCCGAGATCAATACCTACGCCAAGACACGTGGCGTCCATCGGTATCGCGCGACTCTGACTTAGGGTCTTTCCCAGAGGGGAACAATTGCCCATTCGGTCTACAATCTTATAGACAACGAGGAGGCATAGACCATGAGACACAAACTTTTTCATATGGCGCTCGTGGCGACAATCGCGCTATCGGCCGCCGCGCTCGGGTGCAGCCAAACAGCGGCGGAACGGCGCGCCGCATCCCCGACCTTGGCGGAGCGTGTCAAACAGGACGCGGTCACCGGGCGGGTTCATGAGGTCGGGGCCAAGTATGTGTCCATTCGGCAAAGCGATGGGGAAACACAACGTGTCAGGGTCGATGACCACACCAAGATGGATCGCGTGGCAGTCGGGGACCAGGTCAAGGCCTACGTCTCGGAAGACGGCTATGCCACGACGATTCAGCGTGAATCGGACTAGCAGCATCCAAGAGCGCGCGATAAAGCCTATAGCCGGAGGTGAACATGAACGCAGAACAATTCAAAGGGACGTGGACTCAGTTCAAGGGAGAGGTTAAACGTCAATGGGGCCGGCTCACGGATGACGATATGACGGAAGCGGCAGGCAACTACGACAAGTTCGTCGGACGCGTGCAGGAGCGCTACGGTGACAAGAAGGAAGATGTGCTGAAGTGGACCAATGAGTGGTTCGACCGGCAAAAGACCCAGTCCGGCTCGCAGCGATAATCGTCAGGCGGATCCCGCTGCTGAACAGCACTGGGGTCCGGGGGACTGTCAGATGCTGCCCTATTGCCTCCCCGCCGTTGTCCCCTCGGAAATAAAGAACAGTTCAAGCGGTAATCGAAGGCCGGCCTTTGTAGCCGCGGCCCGGGTTCGACTAGGGAATCTCCGAGGTTCTCGACACACAAGATAATATTAAAGTACGTACGGAAAGGTCAGGACGAAGCCGCAACAGGCGCTGAAAGGAGACCTCATGGAAACCGCTCTCCGTGCGAACAGAGAGACCAGACGGACGAACGCAGAGAGGGAACTCACGGAATACAAGAACCTGGAATATACTCCGTACATCCACGACTTTATGCAACGGCGGCTTAGCCGGTGCAGACGATGCAATGGATTCATGACGCGCGACGGCGGACTCCCTGTCGCCTCTCGCTGCGTGCAGTGTGGAGATGTGGTCGATCCCACCATCCTGAAAAACCGGACGGCTGTTACATCCATGCTCAGATCACGATACGTGAGGCCACGATACGTGAGACTCGGTAAAGGGCCGCTACATCGATAACCGTGGCTCTTCTCGGCGGCCCTGCTCGCGGGCTGTTGACGAAGTCCGAGCGCGCTCTCGCGACGCTCGAACGCTCAACGTTTGCTCCATGAGGGCGGCGCAGTGCATTGAAGGACTGGGTTTCGGTTGCGCTGCTGCTCTGGAACTTCCTAGTAGCGCGGTTTCTCTCCAATATGGTCTATATAGATTTAGGACCGGATGCGGACTATAAGTGGCTCGTGTAGCATGGACTCCGCTCCGAGAGAAGAGACTACCGCCTTGTCGGTCTCCATGGACCAGGAGTGCTGAGGGGGCCGTGGGCGACATTCAGAGCGTCAACGGCACTCAACGCTGATGACTCCGGTGGTCATACTAAAAGAGATGAACATCGTGCAGCTATTAGTCGTGGATGATTATGCGATGATGCGGCAAGGCTTGCGTTCTGTGCTGGATGCCTATGAAGATATTGAGGTGGTCGGAGAGGCGCGGGATGGAATGGAGGCGGTGAAGCTTGTCAGCGAGTTACGGCCTCAAGTGGTGTTGATGGACATCAATATGCCGAGGATGAATGGGATCGAGGCAACCGCGAAGATTACGGAATATTTTCCAGAGACCATCGTCATTGGGTTATCAGTGAACGCGACGGATGACAATCAAGAGGCTATGACGCGAGCGGGAGCCTCCCGCCTCCTGAGCAAGGAAGTAGCAGTCGAACAGTTGTATGATGCGGTCTATGCCGCGGTAACTGAAAGAGATAAAGGAGCAACTCCTTCCGGACCGTAGGAGGACACTCATACTCGTCTCCCGGCCATCGTCGTTTCAGAACTCACGATCCGCTCAAGCTGCGCGTAACGATCGAGAGTAGGGTTTTCCATTCCGCTCCGTTAGGCGCGCAACGCATCTCGCCGCTTCATTTCACAGAGAAGAAGGATCAAGGGGGTTACCTAGTGGCGAAAAGAGCGAGGTAAATTACAGTAAACCTATGAAACATTTGGAACAACGAGAACTTTGCCTTTCATCATTTTTGCTCGTCTCATTCTTACTCTGCATATACCCGGCCGGGGAGTCATCGACTGTCTTCGCGGCTGACGTCATACCGGCTCCTCCACCGCCTGAACAACGCGAACAGAATCCTGCTCCGACTCCTGTTCCTCCGGCTCAACAGCGCCCAAGCATTGATCCGGGCATCGCCATTCCCCCTCCCACGGAGCCACATCCGGAGTCAGTGATCACACCGCCACCTATTGACCCAAAAATGTCGATTCATCCCGAAGATGCTCCCACAACCAAGCAGCCGTCGTTTCCGTCGCCACCATCCGTGCCTTCGCCAGGCGCAACGCCGCCGAACTAGTATTGTGATGTCCGAAGAAACCAAGACCTTCATGATCGCCGGTTGCAAAGTGACGGTTCATTTCGGGCGGTCGCCGAAAGGTCACTGGACGGTTGAAGGAAGCGTGTCCTCAGGAGAGCAAGATCATAAACGGACTACGAGGTTCGAGTTAGACGGAGCAACCAGTCGTGATGCGGCTGAGTCCCTTGCGCTTAAAAAAGCAGGGGAACTTATCGGTAATAATGTTCCCGCAGTGAAGCAGGAAGATCCTGGAACGAACGCTCCGACCGTGCCGCCCGGCATTCAATGACACCCTCAAGTGTGCTTGCAGCGAGGGAGCCGCATTCACATGCGGAACGCAGTCTTACAGCCGGTGCTCGATTGTCGAAGGCGTGTGTTACCTCAGGATTCCGGACACCCACAAGAGAATGATAAGAATGCCGGGCACGCCTAGCAGCCATAATATGAATGCTTTTCCCATGTGTCCTCCTTTGTGAATTCTTAGACAGAGTGTAATTCAGATTCTAAGGATGAGTACTAGGAAGTCCCATAGCCGACTTCTCTTTCGCCTTTTCCTCGGCCAACAAGTCGGTCGTTTTGTGCAAGGAGCGGAATCGGAAATGCCTCGTGGCGCCGCTGCTGGAACATGCGTTGTTGTTGTATTCGGAGTCTCCGGATCAGGGAAATCGCGGATCGGGGCTGCTTTGGCGAAATCGCTTCGCTGGACGTTTTACGATGCCGATGATTTTCTCGGGCGGAAGAATCGCGCTAAACTCCAACGAGGTATCCCCCTCACGGATCGGGATCGATGGCCATGGCTCAATCGGTTGCGGCGGACCATCAAGCACTGCCTGACGGAACATCATTCCATGATCCTTGCCTGTTCAGCCTTGAAGCGATCGTATCGTCGGCATCTGCGCATCGCCGACAGGGTCATGTTTGTGTATCTCAAGGTCAAACCTGCTCTGGTCGAGCGCCGGCTCCGGCAACGAACGGGACATTTCATGAATCCGGACTTGCTCCAGTCTCAGTTCGCTGCGCTTGAGGAGCCGAGGGATGATGCCATCGTGGTGAATGCCGCGCGGAAACCACGTGATATCGTGAGTGGGCTGCGAAGGCAGCTGATATCGCAAGGATGTAGTCCGGCGCAAAGGGTATCTCATGAATAGCCGGGTTCCTAGGCGTTGGGCCCCATGGGGCTCGGATGTTTTGACATGTCACTAGGGATTTCACGAGTGTTAGAAAACACGTCTCCTGACTATGGTAGGTTCGATGCGCCAGGTCCGAACACTAGCCATGATCATGGCAGGAGGAAAAGGCCAACGCCTTCTTCCTCTCACTGAAGCTCGCAGCAAACCCGCGGTTCCGTTCGGCGGCACCTATCGAATCATCGACTTTGTCCTGAGCAACTTCATCAACTCCGGCATCACGGCCCTCCATGTCCTCGTGCAGTATCGTTCGCAATCGCTGATCGAACACCTTCGAGCGGCGTGGCAGATCGGTGGTCGCGCGCAGGATAGTTTTGTGAGCGTCGTCCCTCCTCAAATGCGGGCTCGGGACGGCTGGTATGAGGGCACGGCAGACGCCGTCTATCAAAACCTGAATCTCATCGCCGACTTCGCCCCCGACGTGATTGCCGTCTTCGGCGCCGATCATATTTACCGGATGGATGTCGGCCGGATGATACGGTATCACCTCGAAACCGACGCGGATGCGACGGTCGCGGCCTTGCCCGTTCCGATAACGGAGGCGAGCGGCTTCGGCATTGTTGAAGCGGACACGAGCGGCCGTATGATCGGGTTTGAAGAAAAACCTGCCGCCCCAAAGCCGATGCGGGATCGGCCGGGGTTCGCCCTATCGTCCATGGGGAATTACCTATTCAAGACCGAGACGCTTATCCCGATGCTGGTGCGTGACGCATCCAGACCGGGGACCCACGATTTTGGGCGTAACATCGTGCCGGAACTATTGGCCGATCATCGCGTGCAGGTCTATGACTTTCGGAAAACCGAGATCCCCGATCTTCAGCCGTACGAAGAACAGGCCTATTGGCGAGATGTCGGAACTCTGGACGCCTATTGGAAGGCGAACATGGATCTGCTTGGAAGCGCGCCGGCTTTCGACCTTCGTAACCGCGCATGGCCGATTTTTTCCGGTTGTTATGACGGTCCGATGGCATCCCTTGTGCGCACCTCCACGGATGAGTCAATGATCGGGCAAGCCAGCCATTGCGTCGACGCGGACATTCGCCGCTCGATCATCGGACGAGGGGTTCGTATCGATCGGGGGGCTCGACTGGAAGAATGTATTATCTTGGATGATGTGCGGATCGGCTCGCATGCGCGCCTCCGTCGCGTCATCGCTGATCGACGCAGCGTGATCCCGCCGCACAGTCGCCTCGGGTACGATCCGGCGCATGATCGCGCGAGGTTTCAGTATGCGACGGAGGGGCTCGTCGTGCTGCCGCATTCATCCGTTCTGGAAGTCGAAGCCGCGCGCGTATCATGACGACCACAGCAGGGGAATGTCGGCCTGGATCATTTCCTCGCGCGACCTACCGCCTGCAACTCCACCGTGGCTTCACCTTCAACGATGCCCGCGCGATCGTTCCCTATCTCCACGTCTTGGGAATCTCGGACTGTTACCTGTCTCCGATCAGCAAGGCCGTTCCCGGCAGCGATCACGGGTACGACGTAATCGATCCTACCGTTCTGAATCCCGAGCTCGGCACCGATGAAGAGTTCGCGGAATTCATTGCCGCCGTGAAATCGCATGGAATGGGTGTGATTCTTGACGTCGTCCCGAACCATATGGGCATCACCAAAGCGTTGAATCGATGGTGGTTCGATGTGTTGGAAAACGGTCCGAGTTCTCGCTATGCCTCTGCGTTCGACATCGATTGGCATCCGATCAAGCGAGAATTGACGGATAAAGTATTGCTGCCCATCTTGCCGGATCAGTACGGCGCTGTCCTGGAAGAACAGGACATGCAGGTCGTGTATGAGGACGGCGCCTTCTTCTTGCAGTGCCAGGACTATCGTTTGCCGTTGGCTCCGAAGTCGTGGGCCAATCTTCTTTCGTATCGGTTGGAGTGTGTGATCGAGAAGAGCGAGCCGACGATGCCGGTGTTGGAATTGCAAAGCATCCTCACGGCGATCAGGAACTTGCCGAGTCGCGATGAGCGGGAGCTCGAACGGGTTGCGGAACGGTATCGCGAAAAAGAAATCATCAAAAAACGTTTGGCCGCGTTGATGGAGGAGGACGAGGGTATTCGCGCCTTCGTGATGGAGAACGTGAGGTTGTTCAATGGAGAGAAGGGTCGCTCGGAAAGCTTCGACCAGCTCGATGCGTTGCTCAACGATCAAGTGTATCGTCTCGCGTCATGGAAGGTGGCGTCCGAGGAGATCAATTATCGCAGGTTCTTCGACATCAACGAGCTGGCCGCGATTCGAATGGAAGACGAAACGGTGTTCCAGGAAGCTCACCGACTGTTGTTCCAGCTGGTGAGCGACGGCGTGGTGCGCGGATGTCGTATCGATCACGTGGATGGGCTCTATGATCCTGGGCGATACCTCGCGCGGCTGCGAGAGCTGACGAGACTCAAGCAGGAGGATGGTTCCACGCCGTTCTACATCGTCGTGGAAAAGATCCTCGGCCGAGAGGAGCCGCTGCCGGACTGGCCGATACAGGGCACGACCGGTTACGACTTCCTGAATCAGGTCAACGGTCTGTTCGTCGCGTGCATGCATGAGAAGTTGTTCACTGATCTCTATTCGAAAGCGCTGGGTCGCGAAGTGTCCTACGCGGACCTCGCCTACGGCTGCAAGCAATTGATCATGCGCGCGTCGATGGCCAGCGAGCTCAACGTCCTCGGCAACCAACTCAACCACATTTCGGAGCGAGACCGGCGGTCGCGCGACTTCACGCTGAACAATCTCACGCATGCCATCCGAGAGATCATCGCCTGTTTTTCGGTATATCGGACCTATGTGACCGAAGGACCGGATCCCGTGACCGAACGGGATGCCTCCTACATCCATATGGCGGTGGCGCAGGCGAAGCGACGAAATCCGGCCATCAGCGGGCAGGTGTTCGATTTCGTTCGGTCGATTCTTTTGAAACAACGTGACGCTCGCAATACGGACGACTCCGACAACCAAATCCGGTTCGTCATGAAGTTTCAGCAGACGACGAGTCCGGTGACGGCGAAAGGCATGGAGGACACGGCGTTCTATCGCTATCACCGACTGGTTTCACTCAATGAAGTGGGCGGAGATCCGGAGCATTTCGGAATGCCGGTGGAAGACTTTCATAAACGCATGCGCGACCGGCAGGTGCGGTGGCCCTATGCCCTCTCCGCCTCCTCAACGCATGATACCAAGCGGAGCGAAGATGCGAGGGCTCGGATCAATGTGCTGTCCGAGCTGCCGCGAGAGTGGAACATGCGCGTCAGACGCTGGAAGCGTTTGAATCGGCGGCACCGGCGTGAAACCGAAGGCGAAGTCCTGCCGGACCCGAACGACGAGTATTTGTTCTACCAGACACTCATCGGCATATGGCCGTTCGAACCGATGAACGACGGCGCGTACCGCAGTTTCTGTGCACGAGTGCAACGGTACATGCGGAAGGCGGCGAACGAGGCCAAGGTGCATACAAGTTGGATCAATCCTAATCCGACGTATGATCACGCGTTGCAAGGCTTCGTCGAGGCGGTGTTGGATCGCACGAAGACGAATCGGTTCCTGGAGGATTTTCTTCCGTTCCAGGCGCGTGTCGCTCGGTATGGGCTGTACAATTCGCTCTCGCAGCTTCTCCTGAAAATGACGGCGCCCGGCATTCCGGACTTTTTTCAGGGAACGGAGTTGTGGAGCCTCCACCTGGTCGATCCCGACAATCGTAGCGCCGTCGACTATCATATCCGAACGACGATGATCGAGCAGCTGCGGCGGACGGTCGAGCAATTGGGCTGGAACCGCGCGCGCTTCGTTCAGTCTTTGTTCGAACAAGCCCATGACGGGCGAATCAAGCTCTATATCTCGATGATGGGTTTGGACTGTCGACGTCTCCGACCGGAACTGTTCCAGCGCGGCGAATATCAGCCGTTGGAGTGTGACGGAAATAAAAGACAGCATGTTTGCGCCTTCGCTCGCATTCAAGAGGGGAAAGCGCTCGTCGCGGTGGTGCCCCGGCTTGTGGCCGTGCTGAACCCTGATTCGCAACAGACTCCGATCGGGGAGGCCGTGTGGGAGGGCAGTTGTATCGCCGCCCCGCCTTGGCCGGGGCCAAGCGAGTTTCGTCATCTTTTCACCGGGGAGATTGTGATCACCGAATCGGTACGTGGCCGGTGGGTCCTGCCCCTGGCAAAAGTCTTCCAGCACTGCCCTATCGCGCTCCTCGAGAGACTCTCCTGATAGAGACACTGGCTGGGAGTAGACGGCCTGTGCGGGAAAATGTCTCACTCCATGGTTTGTAGTTGCAATCCACTCGTCATGGTGTGCTTCCAAGAGCTAGGGACGATCCCAGTTGGGGGCTCCGATGCCAAACGGTAGTGTAAACATAGAACGAGATGAGGTGATTATGAATCAGACATCTGAGCAGACGACTCCACCACGACGTGTGGGTTTGATGGATCTATTTAACGGGATCCTGCACGACTTCAAGTCTCTTATGCAACAGGAAGCACAGCTTCTGCGAGACGAAGTCAAATTGGAGGTGTCCAAAGTAGGCCGTGCCGCCTCAGGATTTGGAGTAGGGGTTGCACTGTCAGGCGTAGGGGGAATCTTTCTGTTCCTCATGCTGGTCCATGGGTTGCACGAGTGGCTCGCGTTGCCTCTATGGGCCAGTTACGGGCTGATCGGCTTCATTCTCGCCGCTATCGGCCTCGCCTGTGTGATGAAGGCTCAGGCATTGGCCGGAAGCGTGGAACCGATCCCGCGTCGGACCATTTTTTCGATGAAGGAAAACATACAATGGATCAAAGAGAACATGACGTCGAGGAAGACCTAAAAAGTATCATACGCACCCGTATGGCTCTCATGGACAAAGTGCAGTCTCTGGAGCAACGGGTGGAAGATACGGCGCGAGGCGCGAGGGAGAACGCCATGAATACCATGGAAGCCGCCAAAAACAAGGCCATGGAGTGGATGACGTCGAGCAGAGGCCGGCTCAGTCCCATTGAAATGCTGGGGCGGCGGCCCCCGGTCATTGCGGGGGGTGTGATAGCGATCGGCCTGCTGGCGATCTGGATGACACAACAGAAACCACATAGAAGATCAGGTGTCTATCCCTACTATCCCCACGCTGGGGACGCGGACGGTGTGCCACGGAAGGGAAGATCGGGAGTCTATCCTTACTTTCCTCCTCGAGCCGAGGGCGCGGACGTCATGCCACAGAGCGAGGATGCACGGCGGAGGGGGAGTGGCGAGCCGCATTCGACTCACGCGCGTCAGTCGAATCCGAACCGCGAGATCAAGAAAAACGACGGCGAGGACAATTCATTCTCGCTCCCCCGGCAGTTGTCGACATTCTTGCACGGTTTGAAGGACGATTTAACCCAGGAGCGAGTGCGCCTGCAACAGGCTGCTCTGCAAATAGGGCGTTCCTTTGCTCAGGACATGGTGCACATCGCCGGCCAATCGTTGGTTTCGTTCATGGAGCAATTGACCGATGCAGGCCGCGATCAGAGCAGGCAACATCAGCCGAGAGGCCGATGAAGTCATCCGACGGCGAAGGTGTGCGAATGCCGGAGGGCAGCCTCTAGACTCATTAGGTGAATGCGCCGGCCTATTCGAGAACAGGGCATGTCGCGGCGGTACGCTGTGTGTCGGCTGTGCATATACCGTGATGGCCTTCGCCGGATCAGGAGTGCTCATGACGGCGCAGTTTCAACACCGTCGACGAAAAGCATCTGTGGGGAAGGGAATTCCCCTGATGCTCGTTATCGACCATGCAACTTTTCAACCATTCACTCCAAGAGTTGGCGGGCCAGATCATTCTCTGGGTGCCCAAGTTCACCGTCGGCGTGTTCGTGTTTCTCGGCTTCTGGCTGGGAAGCCTCCTCGCGTGGAATCTGTTTGTCCGTCTCGGTCGACGGGCTGACTTCAACACAGGATATGTTCTCAAGGTCATCGGACGGACGCTGTCCTTTGGAATGGTGTTGTTGGGGGGAGTCACGGCGCTGGGCACGATGGGCATCAATGTCTCCGCCCTCGTTGCCGGATTGGGACTCACGGGATTTGCATTGGGTTTTGGGTTGAAAGATATTCTGTCGAATTTGGTCTCCGGCATTTTGATTCTGCTGTATCGACCCTTTTCGATCCATGACCGAATCACTGTGGCCGGGATGGAAGGCATTGTGACGGATATCGACTTGCGGTACACGCGACTGGAGAAGGAGGGGAAAGCGTTTCTTATTCCTAACTCGATGATGATTACGAATACGATCGGGCTACAGGCGGATGGTCCGGTAAAAACCGATCTCCAGCAACAACCGCTCGCGCCGTCGTAAATTGCTGGAACATGGTAATGGATACGGACGCAATCGGTCTTGTCCGGAACGCTTCTCTTGACGCGATGGCTTTCCCCGCTTGAAGGCTACGTATGAGCTCCACCACCGCCGATACATCTCTCTCCGGTCCCTCGTCGAACTACAATCCATGGAAGCTTGGCGGTCTGACATTGACGGAATTGGGTCATCGGCTCTGGCAGCAGAGCCAAAAGGACGAAGTGCTGGGCCGCGCCGCCCAACTGTCCTATTACGTCCTGCTGGCATTGTTTCCCGCCTTG
This sequence comes from Candidatus Nitrospira nitrificans, assembly GCF_001458775.1. NCBI lineage: Bacteria > Pseudomonadati > Nitrospirota > Nitrospiria > Nitrospirales > Nitrospiraceae > Nitrospira > Candidatus Nitrospira nitrificans. The sequence continues at coordinate 122,633 of NZ_CZPZ01000035.1, read as the reverse complement.
ATCGTCCTCACGGCGGCGATGGGTTTGCTCTCCGTGCAAAGTTACATGCCCGAATTGATGAATTATCTCCGCACGGTCCTACCCGAGGATGCTCTGTCCATGGTTGAGCGCTTCCTGGATCAGGTGGCGGAGGGCAGTGGCGCTGATATCGTTTCGCTCGGGGGACTGGGCGCATTGTGGGCGTCGTCGAGCGGGGTTACCGCCATCATGGAAGCTCTGAATGTGGTCTACAACGTCAAGGAAGATTCGCGGCCGTTCTGGCGAGTCCGGTTGACCGCGATTCTTTTGACGATCGGGCTGGCCGTGTTTCTTATTCTTTCGATGTCGCTGATTCTTTACGGCGGACCGCTCGGAGAATGGCTCGCCGCCTTCGTCGGGCTGGGCACGGCATTCAGCTGGGCTTGGTCCGTGCTGCAATGGCCGGTCGTCGTGAGTTTGATGCTCGTCGCCGTCGCCGTCGTCTACTATGTGTGTCCCGATATCGAACTGAATTGGCAATGGTTTTCCCCTGGCTCCGTGTTCGCGGTGGCGATGTGGCTTCTTGTGTCCCTCGGGTTCAAATTGTACGTCGACAATTTCGGCCACTATAACAAGGTCTATGGGTCGCTTGCGGGAACGATCGTGATGATGCTGTGGTTGTATTGGAGCGGCGTCGTTCTTCTGATCGGGGGGGAGATCAACGCTGAAATACGACAGGCCGCGACCGAAGGGCCGCGCTCGGCGGCCGCCCGGATAGCGAATGCCGGTCGCGAAACGGAGGAGGACAGCCTCTGCGCGAGCGATGAGTCCCGAATGACGAGGGGATGACAGGCCATGTCTCGCGTCCTCTGGAAAGGCGCCATCAGTTTCGGACTTGTGCATATCCCGGTCGAGCTCTATTCCGCCGAGGAACGCAACAGCTTCGACCTCACCATGCTTGATCGTCGCACGATGACGCCCGTGGGATTCAAACGATACAACAAAGAAACGGGCAAGGACGTCCAATGGGACGAGATCGTCAAAGGCTATGAATACGAGAAAGATCGGTATGTGGTGCTGACGGAGGAGGACTTCAAAAGGGCCAATGTGGAAGCGACACAGACGATCAATATCCTGTGCTTCGTCAAGCAAGAGCAAATCGCGCCCATGTATTTCGAGACGCCGTACTATCTTGGGCCCGACAAACGGGGGTACAAAGGCTATGCGCTGTTGCGCGAGACCTTGACGCAGACAGGAAGGGTCGGCATCGCCAACGTGGTGATCCGAACCAGGCAATATGTCGCCGCGTTGATCCCGGTCGGCGACGTCATCGTGTTGAACACACTGCGTTATGCCAATGAACTGCGAGCGGTGGGCGAGATAGAAGCGCCCGCGGGCACTCTCAAAACAGTCGGTGTGAAAGAGCGGGAAGTCGAAATGGCTCGCCGCCTGGTGGAGGAGATGGATGAGGTCTGGAAGCCGGAAGCATTCCATGACACCTACCATGAAGATCTGATGGCGCTCATCGAGAAGCGCATCAAAACCGGTCGGACTGAAATAGTCACCCCGCCGGAAAAGGAGAAAAAGCAGTCCACCAAAGGTGAGATCATCGATTTGATGGCGCTCCTAAAACGGAGCGTGGAGACGAAAGGCGAAGGACGCCGATCATTGGAGCGAAAGCATTCCCACCGGAAACGCCGGCCTCGCCGCGCGATCGCGTGAGGCGCATGAGAGCGGTTCCCTTTGCGTGCCTGCTCTCAGCCTGTTCGGCGTTTTTCAACGGTGGCTGCGCCACGACGCTCCCGCCGGTCAAGGCGACTTACAGTTTTGACCGTCGTTGCACACCGGTCGGTTCAAACCTGAAAACCATCCCGGTCAGCGACGTCGATCCTGTTCCCGCAAAGGAAGAAATAATCACCGACGGCGAAGCCGCCAAATTGTACAGTCCCATCGCGATACACATCGCGGAGATCCTCGACGAGCTTCCGCTGCTCAACCGACTGGCGCGACTGGAGAATGAGTCGATACATCCCACGGAGATTGATCGGGCACGCCGAAAGCTGACAACGAGGATTCAGCTGGCAACCATGGAAGTGTCCAGCTTGGTGGCGGAAATCGAATGTGAAACTCAAAGGGCGGACGAGGTGCAGGATCGACTCAAACAGGCGCAAACCAAGCGGACCACTTTCCAAACCATCCTCGCAGTGGTGTTCGGAGGTGTGACGAACGTGATCACCGGGGGGGTAGGGTCGGCAACCGGAGCAGGGGATACGGCGCATATCGTTACAGTCGTGGGAGGAGGGCTGGAGGTCCTGTTCGGGACATCCGCGAACTTTGCAAAAGTGCGGCAAGAGTTCAGCCACCCACGCAATCATCTCGAAGCCCTTCTGGAGGGCGCACAAAACAATGATTATTTTCCGCCGCGGGTCTGGCGGTTTCTGACTCAACCGGATATGCGTGACCTGGAAGGACATAGTTTGCGCGATGTGCTGCTCCAAGCATGGCGGGAGGAGAGTCGACTTGGCGAGTCTGGTTCCAGACGAGAACAAGAACGTGAATCTTTGATCTTTGGTCGTGGGGGGCTCTACGACGCGGAAGATTTACACAGGCGGGAGGCCATGCTGCAACAGTTGGAATCGAGTATCCAACTTATGCATCAAGACCTAGAAACCCTGTTGCGTGAAGTGCTGATCAGGCAGGCGATGGAAGAATAACGGATACTGAAGTTTCTGACGGTTGGACAGATCCATAATGATTTCGATATGACGAAGCGGATATGACGAAGTGGACCATGGGAGGAGCAGGTCCGGCAAGACCTGACTCTCCTCCCCACTCATTGCCGGATCCAGCCCTGCGGATAGTCCTGCGGTGGGTCACCCACCGCAGGTGATCTTCAACGACTCAATTTCATCGCCCATATTCAACTCACTCAAGTCGTTGGCTCGCTTATTCGGCGTCAATTCCAACTCTGTTCCTTTGAAATCCTTATCCGAATAGGCCTTGAGGTGTGCATTGGGGCCCACGACAATGCTTTGAATCTCATTACTCCAGTTTCGGCCGCTGTAATCCTTCAATGTCGCGATCTGCGCAGGGCCTTGGATTTTGACATGCGGATCTTTCAGGTCAAAACCGGTATCCTCGTAAATCTCGGCCCAACAAGCCTTGTCCACTGTCTTCAATTCGATGTCTGCCGCGGCATAGGCGGACATCGCGCCCAGGCCAAGCAGTCCTGCCAATATCAACGCTCCTCTCATCATTGTAACCTCCGTTTCGATTGCACCAAGATGTGAAGTACACCCATCGTCGCGCGACCGTAAGACAAGAGTGCAAAGGGTATGCCGTTACCTCCTGCATGGTAATGCATCTAGATACGTGAAGACTGAAGGGTTTCGAAAATTCAATTGCGGCGCACGGTTTCAGAAGCGCTTCGCGAGGCAAGGCAATCTGTCCGCATAGGGAATGAATGTCTTGGTTCGATGATGAATTCGCGCGCCATCGCTATTCGACAATCCAAATCGTAAACCCCTTCGCGTCGCGTAGTAATCGATTGGTGACACCGCCCCCGAACATCCGCGTGACGCGAGACATCCCGTGGCCGCCCATCACGATCGTGTCGTGTCGTCCGCTTCGCGCCTCGTCGAGAATATTCGCGGCGACATCGTCCTCATGACCGAACTTCACGGTCACGCCGCTCGTATCAAACCCGGATTGCGCCAGCGTCTCGCAGGCTTTCAGCAGGATCGGGCATTCGGTTTCCCTTTCCTTCCGGAGCCAGGCTTCCCGATCTTCGCGCAAGTGGGCGCTCAATTGTGCTTCGATGACTGGATCCTCCGAACCTCCGTGTTCCAACAGCGCGCGCGGCATCGGCTTCAACACATGAAACAGCGTCAAAGCGATATCCGGAGTGCTTTTCAGGAGTGTTCCCACGTACCGGACGGTACGTTGGGCATTTTCGGAGTCGTCGATGGCTAGTAGAAGCCGCATCCCGGCCTCAAACCTATGCCCTTCTCGATGAGTGACATGTGGACTGCTGTGCGGTCCTTGAAAGGCTCCGCCCCTTTTCAAGGACGGAGCCTTCGAACACGCAATTTTTACATTATGCGTGGATAACGTTTCCGTTATGCCTTCACAATGTTTCCATTGCTTGTTCTGATCATACGATACCGCGGCTCTCTGTCATCCGATACTCGGAAAGTCCCTAAGATAAGAAAAGCGAGAGCAGATAGAGGAAAGGGCAGGAGCATATCGGGACTGCGGTCCCCCTTCATATTCAGTCTGCGGACGTGCTGATCTGGACGTGATGCCCTGGACAAGCGGGTCTTTTGTTCTTTCTGAAGATCGTATCACTCTCACCAGACAGATTGTCCTGATGCCGACAATCTGTCTGGCATCGTTCACGCGCGTTATCAACCTTGCCGAATGAAATGCGCTTCCGAGGGGGCTGTGGGCTCAGTATGCAGGTTCGAGTAAAGAGAATGCAGGGCATAACCGTTGCTTTGGCTGTTGCGAAGGACGCGCGCTCGAATCGTTCGCCACCTCGGACGCATAATCCTCCTCACGAAAGGAGATTAGTGATGGACAGTACGGTTATAGGAGTATTCGAGGATCTGGTGCAGGCGGAGCAGGCGAGATCGGAAATAATGGCTCTACAGATTCCCACCATCGATATCGAGATCTATGATCGGACGGGTGTTCAGCTCATGGGAGGAAGCGAGGCCTCGACGATAGACTATTGGGAAAAGCTCTATGAGACCCTCGTGTTCGGTCCCTCCAATCAGGCTCTGGATCAGGACGATGTCCGTCAGGGGGGAACAGTGATGAGTGTCAGGGCAAATGATAGTGTCATGAACGAGATAACCGATATTCTACATCGAAACGGAACAGTGAATATCAATAAGCACCGCATGATTCGTGATTCATGATTCATAGCGCGCTGCGCCGGCCGCATAGTTTGAAAGAGGTTTCTCCCGGACCGGGCCATTCTCTCCATGCGTGCGAAGGGCGCGGCGAAGTGAATGGTTGTCATGCTGAGAATCTCGCCTGCCACGCTGCCGCAATCGGAATTGCAAACCCGAGCATGGGCGCCGGTAGTCGGTATCGGATGCGGGATGCGTCCGAAAACGGTTCCGGCGCCCTGCCGGAGCGTTCAGCTAATGCGATCGGTTGATCGGCGTGCTTTTCTCGTTGGGATCCAGCTGCCGGTGCTCTTCAGGATGTACGTCAATGACACTTCCCGCTTCATTGATTTCTACCGTCACCGTCGATCCATCCCGTACCGATGCCGACATTTCCCGTTTCTCCAAAGGAAAAGACTGTTCCCCTTTCGCCGTCTTCAAGGTGATCGTTCCTTGTCGAAGCCCTACCGACACTATATCCCCGGTTATAAACCTATGATTCATCTTGCTTCCCTTCGGATGGACTTCGAGTACCGCATTATTTTCATCGATGACGACCGTCACTTCCTCTCCCAGCTGCGGCGGCTTATGACCATGCCGGAGCGATCGGTTGGTGTTCAGTTGGTAGACCGTGCCGTCGGGGACCTTCACGGCAAGAGCGCCGCCTTTCTCGACGACGGTGCCTTGAAGGCTTCGGTGAAGTGGAGCGGTCTCTTCGGACTGTGCGGTGTATGCTCCTAGCACGACGACCATCAGCGCAAAGATTCCGTCACGCAGAAGATTGATTACCATTGGCGATCTCCTTTCCATGCATCTATCTACAACACATGCCAAAACACATGATGATGATTCCGAATCACTCGGACCAGCCCTAATGTTTCCGTCTCAACCGGAGCACTGCCAGGGATCGCGCTTGAAGATTGTAAGGTTCTCCACCGTGGAATTGGCGATACTCGTCCCCATTCTCATCGATCTCTTGGATGGCCGTGTCTAATATAGGTTCCCATCGAACCCCGCTGCGATGCGCGGGCAGTATAAAAGGAACGGCTTCGTGATGAGCATTCAAGAGAATCAGGAGCGTGTCTCCCGTGATAGGTTGGCCTTTGTAATCCTTCTCCTTTATGGCATCTCCCGCCAGCCGGACCCCCAAGCATCGCGCATGATCGCCATGCCAGTCCTGATCAGTCATTCCCTGGCCGTCGGGTTTGAACCACTCGATATCCTTCACTTCCGAACGATGGATACGTTGCCCCTGAAAAAACAGACGGCGCCGGAGCACCGGATGTTCCCTGCGAAGGCGGATTAACTGCCGCGTAAACGACAAGAACTCCCGTGCACTTTTGTGGAGCTTCCAGTCGAACCAGCTGGTCTCGTTGTCCTGACAGTACGCATTGTTGTTCCCCTGTTGAGTCCGCCCGATCTCGTCTCCTCCACAGAGCATGGGAACTCCCTGAGAGAGAAAAAGGGTCGCCATGAGATTGCGCTTTTGCCGCTCTCGAAGGGCCAAAATATCAGGATTCTCCGTGCCGCCTTCAGCCCCGCAATTCCAGCTGTTGTTATTGTCGCTGCCGTCGCGGTTCTCTTCTTGGTTGGCTTCGTTGTGCTTCTGATTGTAGGAAACCAGATCTTTCAATGTGAAACCGTCGTGTGCCGTCACGAAGTTAATGCTCGCATAGGGGCGTTTGCCGCTTTGTTCATACAAGTCGCTGCTCCCTGTTAATCGATAACCCAACTCGGCGACTTGTCCTCCGTCTCCTTTCCAATACCGACGAATCGTGTCTCGATAACGATCGTTCCATTCCGCCCAGCCCAATGGGAAGTTGCCGACTTGATATCCGCCGGACGCCAAGTCCCATGGCTCCGCAATGAGCTTGACCTGGGACAGCACGGGATCCTGATGGATGATGTCGAAAAACGTGCCGAGGCGGTTGACGTCATGAAGCTCGCGCGCGAGCGTGGAGGCCAAATCGAACCGAAAGCCGTCCACGTGCATCTCCTGCACCCAGTATCGAAGGCTGTCCATGATGAGCTGGAGGACTCGCGGGTGATTCATATTCAAGGTGTTTCCCGTGCCCGTGTAATCCATGTAGTACCGCTTGTCGTTATCGACCAATCGGTAGTACGCGGCGTTATCGATGCCCCGGAAGCAGAGAGTCGGGCCCAGCTGATTGCCCTCGGCCGTATGGTTGTACACCACGTCCAAAATCACCTCGATCCCTTCATTGTGAAGGGTCTTCACCATCGTCTTAAATTCACGGATATGGCGACCGTGCGTGTGCGCCGATGCGTACCGGATATCCGGCGCAAAAAACCCTATGGAGTTGTAGCCCCAATAATTGCTGAGATGTTTATCCGTCAAGTACCGATCGCTGACGAAATGTTGGACGGGAAGCAGCTCAACCGCCGTGATGCCCAGCTGCTTGAAATGATCCAAAATGACCGGTGAGGTCAAGCCAAGGTATGTTCCACGCTGCGATTCCGGCACGTCCGGATGCCTAGCGGTCAACCCCTTGACGTGAACTTCATAAATCACCGTCCGATCCCAGGCCGTGCGCAGGAGGCGGTCGTTGCCCCACGTGAAGGCCGTGTCCACCACGACGCTTTTGGGGATAAAGGCCGTATTGTCACGATCGTCACGCTCGAGATCCGCATTCTCATGGCCGATGGGATACCCGAACATTTCATCCGACCAATGGATGGTTCCCGATAGGGCCTTGGCATAGGGATCAAGGAGGACCTTGGCGGGATTAAAGCGATGGCCTTGCGCCGGATCATAGGGGCCATGGACGCGATAGCCATAATACTGTCCGGGCATCCCCTCGGGTAAATAGAGATGCCAGACCTCGTCGGTCCGTTCCTCGATCGGGATACACGCGATGGGTTGGGTGTCCTGCGGTTCGTTATACAGACACAGTTCAACCTTGGTGGCGTTTTCAGAGAAGATCGCGAAATTCACCCCTTGTCCATCCCATGTCGCTCCGAGAGGATAGGGACTGCCAGGCCAGATTCGCATACGGGTATCCTCCAAAGGCTCCTGCCGCGGATCTGTCCACGATCAGGTACGTAGTCAGTACGTGTAACGTGTGGAAGGTTCGATTGAAACTAGTGGGTTCCCCAGTACGGGACCTGGTGGAGGTTTGATATCCAACAGGGGGTATGCTGGCGACACCACGATACGGCGGTTTCGGGGCGGATCGATGCAATCAAGTATGACTGTGGCAGGCAGTGCTGATTCACACCGGTCGAATGTCAGTCCATGGCGAATGATGCTAGGGGCTACTGTCGAGCAGAATGGCGTGCATTTCAGAGTGTGGGCCCCCAAGGCGACGGATGTGGACGTGCTGCTGCCGGATAACCGCGTCTGTCCGTTAACCAAAGAGGCGAGGGGATACTTTTCAGGACAGGTGGCCGATGCCCAAGCAGGAATGACATATCGTTATCGAATGGACGGGGGAATAGCCCTTCCCGATCCCTGTTCAAGATTCCAGCCTGAGGGGCCACATGGCCCGTCGCTCATCGTCGATCCGTCTGAATACGAATGGACCGATCAAGAATGGGAAGGCGTCCGTATGCAGGGACAGGTGGTGTATGAAATGCATATCGGAGCGTTCACACGGGAAGGCACGTTCGATGCGGCGATTGAGAAATTGGACGGGCTCAAGAGCTTGGGCGTGACTCTCTTGGAAGTGATGCCCGTGGCGGAATTTCCAGGGCGGTGGAACTGGGGATATGACGGCGTGGACCTGTTTGCCCCGGCTCATGTCTATGGCAACCATCACGCCTTCAGGCGATTCGTCGACGCGGCTCATCGACGGGGCTTGGGCGTGATTCTCGACGTGGTGTACAACCATTTCGGCCCGGACGGGAACTATATTCCCAGCTTCAGCGACGAGTATCTCACGGATCGTCACCCCAATGAATGGGGACAGGCGATCAACTTTGACGGGCCAGGATCCCGGGAGGTGCGACGATTTTTTGTCGATAATGCGTGCTATTGGATTCACGAATTCCATCTCGACGGATTGCGACTCGACGCCACCCAGGCCATTCATGATTTCAGCGAGACACACATTCTAGGAGAGATCTCTCAACGAGTCCGGCAGGTGGCGCAACCACGAACCGTGATACTGATCGGAGAGTGCGAGAGTCAGGAGATTCGCGCCATTCAGCCGGTGGAGCAAGGGGGGTGGGGGTTGGACGCTGTCTGGAGCGACGATTTCCATCATGCCTGTCGGGTGGCGGCGACCGGCCGGAGAGAAGCCTATTACACGGACTACCATGGTAGTCCACAGGAACTGATTTCGTTGCTGAAGCGCTGCTTCTTGTATCAAGGGCAGCGGTACGACTGGCAACGCAAGCCGCGAGGCACGACGGTGAAGGACGAACCGGCCAACGGCTTTGTCTTTTATCTTCAAAACCATGATCAAGTCGGTAACAGCGTGCACGGCGAACGATTGCATCTGCAAACGAGTCCGGGACGGTATCGCGCGCTCCTTGCGCTTCTTCTTTTGGCTCCGCAAACGCCGATGCTCTTCATGGGGCAAGAATCGGGGGTATCGAACCCCTTCCAATTTTTCGTCGATTATGCGGGAGAGGAGATCGGCTCCCAGGTGTTTCAGGGGCGCAAAACGTTCCTCAGTCAGTTTCCGAGTTATGCCACTCGGGACGCCCAACAGGCCATCTCGGATCCAAATGATTCCATGACATTCGAGCGATCGAAGTTGAACTTTACCGATGATGACACCCAGGCTCCTGTGTATCGCCTCCATTATGATCTCTTGCGTCTTCGCCGCGAAGACATCGTGATCTCCTCTCAGGATCGAGCACGGGTGGATGGCGCGGTATTGGGTCCCCAGGCATTGGCACTACGGTACTTTGAAGCCGATGGTTGTGATCGTCTTTTACTTCTCAATCTTGGACCAGATCTCCACTACGTGCCTGCCCCCGAGCCCTTGCTCGCTCCACAATCAAACGGGGATTGGCGGTTGATGTGGTCAAGCGACGATCCCCGCTACGGAGGTCCGGGCGCGCCTAATCCGCTCACGGAACAAGGATGGCATATCCCATCGGAATCGGCTTGGCTCTTTCGAGCGGAATCGGGCGTCGCCGCACTAGCCCAAGAGGGCGAGCATGGATGAGGTATGCCGCGCGCCCTCGCCGACCATCGTCGTCCCCTGGCGTTCCGATGAAGATGTGATGAAGTTGCTGTCCCGCGAATGGTTGGTCACCAACGGATTGGGCGGGTACGCATCCGGTTCCCTGATGAATGTGGCCACCCGCCGGTACCATGGTGTGTTTGTGCCCGACTTGCCGTCTCCGAGAGGACGCACCATCGTGGTCCCCCGACTCGACGACGAAGCCGAGATCGGCGATACACGTGTGATATTGAGCGGAGCCGAGCATGCGGACGGAAGGCTTGATTCAGATTTGCCGCGATACCTCACGGAGTTTCGCCGGGAGTGGCAAACCCCGACTTGGCAGTATGCGTTTCACGGGCGCCGACTGAGTAAACGGATCATCATGCCCTACGGTCAGAATTCCGTATATGTGGAGTATCGCCTGGAGGCAGGCGATCCGCTCAGATTAAGACTACGCCCCTTTGTGACCTTTCGCAGGCCGGATGCTCCTTTGAGCGAGGCTCGCCAATCTCCGTTTCCACTCACGATCGTGGGCGGATGTTATGAGGTGCATCTTTGCGACGGAGTGCCGGCCATGAAATTGTGTCTTCGGCCGGAGGGCGGCGTATTTATCGCCGATCATACGATCAGCACGGAGATTTCCTATCGGGTGGACCGTGACCGAGGATCGCCGCACGTCGAGAACTTGTTCAGCCCAGGCTATTTTTCGATCGAGTTGGAACAAGACCGCTCCGTGGCGTTCGTGGCCAGCATGGAGCCGTGGGAGATGCTTGAGCGCGGCTCGGATGCCGTACTTTCCGGCGAGCGCGATCGGTTGCAGAAGTGGATGTCGCAATGGCCGGGAGAGAAAGAAGAGTTCGAGCTGCTTCTCGGTCTGGCAGCGGATCAGTTTATCGTCTTCCCGGGCAGCCGTCGGGAAGAACAGGCGCTGGCGGAAGCCTCCGCCGATGTCGCGCGCACCGTGATGGCGGGATACCACTGGTTTACCGACTGGGGCCGGGACACGATGATCAGTCTGGAAGGGCTGACGCTTTCCACGAATCGACACCGTGAAGCGCGAGCCATTTTGCTCACCTTCGCGCGGTATATCCGTGACGGCTTGATTCCCAACCTGTTTCCGGAAGGCGAGCGAACCGGGCTCTATCATACGGTGGATGCGACCCTATGGTACTTCCATGCATTGGATCGTTACTACGAAGTCACGAACGATCGAGACACAATGGTGGCCCTGTACCCGGCATTGGTCCAGGTCATGGAACATCATGTGAATGGGACGCGCTTCGGCATCGGTATGGATCCACGGGATGGATTGATGCGGTCCGGAGCCGACGGGCATGCGCTGACCTGGATGGATGCCCAAGTAGACGGTTGGATCGTGACGCCGCGGCGAGGTAAGCCGGTGGAGGTTCAAGCGCTCTGGCACAACGCGGTGTGCTTGATGGGGCAATGGGCGGAAGCGGCGGGAGACCGTCCCGAACGCTGGCAGGGGATGGCGAAACAGATCGAAGATTCGTTCAACGGCCGGTTCTGGTACGAAGCCGGCGGGTACCTGTACGACGTCATTGACGGAGAGTCCGGCGATGACGCCAGCCTTCGGCCCAACCAGGTGCTGACGGTTTCATTGCGTCATCCGATCTTGAACAAGGACCGCTGGACACAGGTCCTTTCCGTCGTCCGCGACAAGCTTCTGACACCGTTCGGTCTGAGAACCCTGGCGCCGGGGCATCGTGACTATAAATCCATGTACTTCGGAGATTTGAGAGCCCGCGACGCCGCCTATCACCAAGGCACGGTGTGGGCATGGCTCATCGGTCCTTACATCGACGCGTGGTTGAAGGCCGGTCTGGACCGGGTCGAGGCTCGCCGGCTGTTGGACGGATTCCGAGCCCATTTGAGCGAGGACGGCCTCGGAACGATCAGTGAAATATTCGATGCCGAACCGCCGTATGCGCCCCGAGGCTGTATCGCGCAGGCCTGGAGTGTCGCCGAGGTGCTGCGAGCGTATCAAAAGACCAAACAACAGCCCGAAGACGCGTGAGGCGGGCGGAGGAAAGAAGCGTACCGACTCGAGGCTCGAATGGAACTTCGGATTGGAACATCGGGGTGGCACTACCGACATTGGCGAGGGCCCTACTACCCTGAAAAGCTGCCGTCTGCCCACATGTTGAAGTTCTATGTCAGAGACTTCGATTCCGTTGAAATCAACAATAGTTTCTACCATCTCCCGACGGCAGGCATCTTGGAGACCTGGGGCAGGACGACTCCGGACAATTTCCGTTTCTCCGTCAAGGGGAGCCGGTTCATTACGCATCGAAAGAAATTGACGGATCCCGATACGATTCTCGAACGATTCATGCCGTTGATCGATCGGCTTGGACACAAATTGGGGCCGATCCTGTTTCAATTGCCGCCTCGTTGGCACTGCAACGTCGAACGTCTGACCGCGTTTCTCGAAGCCTTGCCGCCGGGGTATCGCTACAGTTTCGAATTCCGAGACGCGAGCTGGCATTCCTCGGCTGTGTATCGAACGTTGCGGCATCACAACGCAGCCTTCTGTCTCTATGAGCTGGGGGGATTTCGAACGCCGATGGTCGTCACGGCCGACTTCGCCTATGTGCGCCTGCACGGACCGGAGCGGCGGTATCAAGGCAAGTATTCATCGGCTGCGATGCGAGCGTGGGCTCGCCGGCTCGATCGGTGGAGTCAACAACTGTCGGCTGCATACGTCTATTTCGACAACGACGAGGCTGGTTACGCCGTGCAAAACGCGAGCGAGCTCAAACGGTTGCTTGCTCATTGATCGTGTAGAGAGATGGTGGACGTCATGCCGTATACATCGATCACGTAGTGATCGGCCGGCTGTGAAAAGCGAGGCACGGCCTCTTCCGCTCAACCTGGTCTTCAGATCTCCTATGGTGAAAGGCCTTACTTTATGACACACACAGTTGCCGACTTGCTGGTCGAGCGCTTGATCGCCTGGAAGGTCGACACCATCTTCGCCCTGCCCGGAGACGGCATCAACGGCATTTACGAAGCATTGCGGACCCATCGCGACGAGATCAGGCTCATTCAAGTGCGACATGAGGAAGCCGCGGCGCTCGCCGCATGCGGCTATGCGAAGTTCGCTCGGAAGCTGGGAGTCTGCCTCGCGACATCAGGACCAGGCGGGGTCCACCTCCTGAACGGCCTGTACGATGCCAAATTCGACGGTCAGCCGGTCTTGGCGATTACGGGCCATACGTTTCACGATCTCATCGGCACCCATTATCAACAAGATGTGTCTTTGGAACGAGTCTTCAGTGATGTCGCCTCGTACAGCGAGCGGGTCATGGGACCGGCGCATGTCTGCAACGTGGTGGATGAGGCCATCAAAACAGCTCTTTCGAAGAGAACGGTCGCCCACATCACGATTCCAAAAGATATCCAGGATTGGCCTGCCGACGGAGCTCGATCGAAGGCCAATGTGCCTGATCACAGCGGCGACCTGTACAGCGAAGCATTGCCCCTCCCGGGGAAAGCGCAGCTCGAGCGCGCCGCCGCGTTGATCCATGCCGGCACGAAGATCGTGATCTTGGCCGGCCGTGGAAGTCTGGCGGCGAGCCAGGAGATCGTCACGTTGGCGGAATTGCTTGGCGCCCCGATCGTCAAGCCGTTACTCGGCAAAGCGGTCGTGCCGGACGATCATCCATACACGACCGGCGGGATCGGATTATTGGGTACGGCCCCGTCCCAGGATGCGATGGAAGCGTGCGATACGCTCATTATCGCGGGGAGCAGTTTTCCCTATCTCGAATTCTATCCGAAACCAGGACAGGCGAGAGCCGTACAGATCGACATCGATTCGGCCCGGATCGGATTGCGGTATCCGGTGGAGGTGGGGTTGGTCGGTCAATGTTGGGATGTCTTGCGAGCGTTGCTTCCGCTCCTTCAGTCTAAACGAGACCGGAGTTTTCTCGAACGGGCCCAGGGGCATATGAAACAGTGGAATCAGCTGATGGAGGAACGGGGGACACGGTCCGACACCCCATTGAAGCCCCAGGTCGTCGCCCATCAACTGAATGAGGTCCTGGCGGACGATGCGATCATCTGTTGCGACACGGGCACCGTCACGACATGGGCGGCGCGGCACATCAAAATCCGGGGCACCATGCAATTTTCGGTATCCGGGACGTTGGCCACGATGGCGAATGGATTGCCCTATAGCATCGGAGCGGCCGTGGCGCATCCTGGACGGCAGGTCGTCTGTTTCGCCGGTGATGGAGGGCTTACGATGCTGATGGGCGAACTCGCCACCATCGTGAAATATCGTCTCCCCGTCAAAGTGGTGGTCATGAAAAACAATTCATTCGGCATGATCAAGTGGGAACAGATCGCATTTGAGGGCAATCCCCAGCACGGGGTGGATTTGCAGCCGATTGACTTTGCCGCTGTCGCGCGAGCATGTGGCGCAAAGGGATATACCGTCGATGACCCAGCGCAGGTGGGATCTGTTCTGCGTGAGGCTTTTGCGCACGAGGGACCGGCGGTCGTGGAAGCCACGGTCGATCCGTACGAACCGCCGTTGCCTGGGAAAATCAGCTCCGACCAGGCATGGCAGTTCACAAAATCCATGGCGCGTGGGCAGAAGGATAGGATGGAAATTATCAAGACCGTGATTGAGAACAAGATCCGTGAAGTGATCTGACCTGTGGAACGTCGCCTATTTGAGTTAGTAGTGATTGAGCAATCGACACAGCTACCATTGCGGCTCTCATGCGCCGGCGCCCGGAAACAAGTTGTCCGGAAGAAGACAGCCTGTCCTTTGTCAGTCCCCCGCGCCACCCACCCTCACAAGACCTAGGAAGTGAATTTGTCTACCCGGGCGCAGTTTGCCGGCGAACGGTGTGAACAAGTCATGGGCAAAGTTCCTGCAAGACTGTTTGAGAGTCGCTAGGTCGCATCACGGAATGAAATCTGTAATGCCGACTGCGCACATGAAGGCCGTAGCAGAGGGGGCGATCATAACTGCGTGGAGGTTACAAGCACATGACTAGTCGAACTTTCGCACAAATTATCGGAGTCCTATTTCTCGCGGTGGGGGTCATGGGATTCATCCCATTACTCGTGTCCACTCCTCACCCAAACGCGGTGCCTGGTTTATCCGCGGATGACGGGTATGGCCTTCTATTCGGCCTCTTCCCGGTGAACTGGATTCATAATCTCGTTCACCTAGGAGTGGGCATTGCGGGATTATCCGCCGCAAGCAGCGTGAGCAAGGCGAACGGCTTTGCGCGGGGCCTCGCCTGGTTGTACGGCATCCTGACTGTCATGGGCACGATCCCCCTGCTCAGCATGACATTCGGTCTCGTTCCTTTACATGGATGGGATGTATGGCTCCATGGCGGGACTGCCGCTTTTGCCGCCTATTTTGGGTACGGTAAACGCGCGCAAGCCGCTGAAATAGCGGAAAGCTATCATCGTGCTGCATGAGACGACGGGACCGCACCGCGGCCGTCGTCTCATTCGGAGGCGTAAGCACGGTTTTTTATACATCCATGGACAATTGTGAGGCAGTCCGGCCTCTTGCAAATTCGGGCGAGGGTCGACATGGAATACAACATTCAGGACGGCCGGGATGGGAAGTCTCATGACTGGGACTTCACGTTGCCGGCAACGCGGGAAGTCTTGTCGGGTGGAGGCACGGCGCAAGCGATCACCGCCGGCAAGGCTATACATGGGGCCAGCCAGGGAACCGTTGTCGTCAAGGCTATCGGAAGGCACATCGTCCAGTCCCTCAGGCACATCGTCCGATGACACACACCAGGGTCGCATGGAGGAGCGAATGAATAACAGAACGAATCGCGAGGTTCATCGAGAAAATATCGGGGATGGACAGCGGGTACTGTCGGCCGTAATGGGAATGGCCTTTCTCGTCTCCGGATTATCCCGCCGTAACTGGGCCGGCGCGGTCAAGGCGATAGTGGGAGGCGGGCTTCTCTATCGGGCGGCGAGCGGATATTGCCCGGCGTTCGGGGCCATGGGAATCGATATGAGCAGCCACGACCGACCGGATCGGCCGAACGACACGAGCCGTTTGGGTCGGCGTAAGGTGCGCACGGACCGCGCGATGAAAATGCAACGAGCGATCGAGATCAATCGCCCGCCGGATGACATGTATCGGTTTTGGCGGTCGTTGAATAATCTGCCACGCATCCTGAAACATCTTGATTCCGTTCAGGTCATCGATGACCGATTGTCTCATTGGGTGGTGACAACGATACCGGGCGCGCCCAAGGTCGAATGGGATGCGGAAATCATCAACGATGTGAAAAACGAACGCATCGGATGGAGGTCACTGCGGGGGGCGGACGTGAACAATACCGGGTCGGTAGAGTTCAAGCCGACCGAGGATGGGAATCGAACATGGCTGACCGTGACGCTGCAATACGAACCTCCGGGCGGCAAGTTCGGCGTCGCTCTGGCCAAGTTGTTCGGAGAAGACCCAAATACCAAGCTGGCCCAGGATTTACAGCGATTCAAAGAACAGATGGAGACCGACGTCTTTTCCCTGGCCGGTGGCGAAGGGAAAGTGTAGGCGCCATGCTCAACGTGGCCCAGAGCCGGTGTGATCGAGATGACCTCATCGTGTTGCCGGACGATCATGTGATCGGCGAGGGGACCGCGCCGGTGACCATCATTGCCTATTGTGATTTCGAATGCCCCTACTGCCGGCAAGCCCACGCCGCCGTCGGTCGATTGCGCGCGCGATTCACCGATCGCGTCCGATTCGTGTACCGGCACTTTCCTCTGGTCAAGAAACACCCCCATGCGCAGCTTGCGGCGGAGGCCTCCGTAGCCGCCGCGCTTCAAGGCCGATTCTGGCCCATGCATGATGTCCTGTTCGAAAACCAAACGCACCTTACACTAGACGATCTCCATCGCTACGCGGCGATGGCGGGACTGGACGTCCCGCGCTTCAAAGACGATCTTCATATGGGAGCCGGTGTACTGAAAGTGCGGCGTGATGAGGGGTCAGGTCATCGGTGCGGGGTACAAGGGACGCCGACTTTCTTCGTCAATGGCCTGCTGCTGTCGGACAACGATGAATTAGAGCGCACCGTGTCGAGGCACCTGTCCAACAAGAAGAATGGCTGAAGCTGCGTCATCCAGCGCCGGATCACTTCATGCCGCCGCGAGACTGATGACCGCGCTCCATTTGCGATTCCGGAGCGGTGGCACTTTTGCTATCTCACCCATACCTCGGGAGTTTGCTAGTCGTCAGGGACCACTATCGACGATATAAGGAAGATAGTTCGTAGGCCGCTTCAATTCTATCCAATTTCCATCTAAGTACGTGGGAGTCTCAACATGATGAAACCAACTCGTTCTTCACCCAGGCGGCTCATGATGACGGCCGTGATCGTCTCGCTCGTATCCTGGGGCCTGTCCTTCCATGCGACCGACCTTGTCACGGCAGCCGAAACTCAGGACCCGAAGACTTCTCGCCCGCCCCACGATGCGGTGGTCGAGGCGCAAGAGCCCCGGACTGTTCCTATCGAACGCCCTGAGCAGAAAAAGACGGATCACGATCGCTCAGCCATCTTCGATGCGCAGAAGGCGCGGCCTTCTTCGCCTACTTTCTTGGACCAACCGAGAGACGGCAAGACTTTGGGTTTCGACTTCTACCGCGATCCCTTGGGAGCGGAGAAGCCCATGCAAGAGCCGGAAGAGATCATGAAGAAGGATATCGCCGCTAAGCCAAAGGTCATGGAGACACATCGCAAACTGTTGGAGCGCCGGTATCATCTCAAGCCAAAACTGGATTCCGAAGCCAAGATGTCCCGGGGAAAACCGCTGCCGGTCGGCCCGACGGCCCGCTTGTCTGAAGGTATGACATGGGAACGACTCGCCGGACTCAACCCGGAAGAGATCAAGAAACAGGGACTCTTCCCTTATCCCTCTCTGCCGCACCCGCTGCAATCTCCTGGTGGCATGGTCTTCCCACAAATGCAAATCGACATGTTCCCACGGCTTGAGCGGGTTGATGTAGATTTTGACCTTCCCGAAGCCTTTTTGCCTGAATTTCCTCCGGCGATCTTCCTCAGCAACCGCCCGGAATTGGGCGATGTGTCCCGGGGAGAAGTGGTGTCCATCAACAATTATTATCGGTTGTTCAAGGATCTTCTCACCCCCGTCCAGCTTGACGGACTCAGGTTGCTGTTGACTCCGTTTCCGCAGGAGGAGTTCAACCCGACCGACGACCGCAAGAGCCTCCGCCCTAGCCTCGGAGTCACCTGTTTGGACTGTCATGTCAATGGCCATACGACCGGACAGTTCCATCTGAATCCCGATATGCGGCCTGAGGAGCGGCGCTTGCGCCTCGATACGACCAGTATACGGGGTGTATTCAACCAACAGATCCACTCATCCAAGCGTAGCTTGCGCTCGATCGAAGATTTTACGGAGTTTGAGCAACGAACAGCCTATTTCAACGGCGATCAAATCCATGCCATCAAGAAAGGGATGAACATTTTAGACCGTATCCAAGTCAGTCACATGGCGCAGATGCAGAACATGTTCGACTTTCCTCCCGCGCCCAAGCTCGATCCCATGACGGGTCGGCTCGATCCGAAGAAGGCCACGGAGGCGGAAATGCGGGGAGAAAAAGTCTTTTTCGGCAAGGGGCAGTGCGCGGGTTGCCATACTCCGCCTTTTTACCTCGACGACAAGATGCATGACCTGCGCCTCGAGCGCTTTCTCAAGGACGAACCAGGTGACGGACCGATCAAGACCTTTACGTTGCGGGGGATCAAAGATTCGCCGCCGTATCTTCACGATGGGCGGCTCTTGACGTTGGAAGATACGGTGGAATTTTTCAATATCGTCGGTGAACTGAAGCTGACAAAAGAAGAGAAAACATCGTTGGTCGCCTTCCTGCGCGCGCTATAGCTATAGAAGGTCTATCCGGCGCGGGAGGTCTGTCTGGTTTCCGGAGACAAAGACGAGACCAGATACAGGGGATAGATCAGACGACCAGATGAACCTGAGATATGGACGATGAAGCAAGCGATTGAAAATCTACCGGTGTCCGACGAGTCCGTTAATCCATTCAACAAGGAGGCGACTATGTCCGTCATAGAAAAATCGATCGAGGTCAATGTGCCCTTGCATACCGCTTACAATCAATGGACGCAATTTGAAGACTTTCCTCGGTTTATGGAAGGGGTGGTGCAGGTTCTGCAAAAAGGCGACAAACATCTACATTGGAAAGCCAGCATCGGCGGCAAGGAAGAGGAATGGGATGCGGAAATCACGGAGCAGATCCCCGATCAACGCATCGCGTGGAAGAGCCAGCGAGGGGCGAAGAACAGCGGAGTGGTGACCTTCGCGCCCATGTCGGCCGCCAAGGCGAAGATCAATCTTCGTATCGAGTATGAACCTGAAGGGATGGTCGAAAAAACCGGAGATGCCGTCGGCGTGGTCTCTCAACGAGTGGAAGGGGACCTGGAGCGGTTCAAGGAATTCATCGAGTCACGCGGCCAGGAAACCGGCGCCTGGCGGGGGACCGTTGCATGATCAAATGAATCGGGAGAAGTCGCAACCAGGACCATCAATTCGTCGAGCTTTGATGTTGTCGGCCGAGCCGGGAGGAACACATGTCTACGCGATGGGCCTTGCTTGTTCTCATGGCGACTACGGTGGCCTTCGCTCCGATCAATCCTGAAACCATCATGAACGCGGGACCGTTTCTCATGCGGGTTGCGGAAGAACAACAAGCCGAGATCACGGTCAGTCTGCTGGCCGCCCAGAGGGCGGAGAACGAGCGCGTCAAGGATTCCAGCACGCATATGCTCGATGAGCATATGAAGACCAAAATGGCCGTGGAACAATTGGCATTGCATCAACACGTGGTGCTGCATCCAGGACTCAACCGCGATCATGAGAAACAGATAGACGAATTATCGCGATTGACCGGCCATGATTTTGATCTGGCATACATGAATCATATCGTGTCCGGTCACGACAGCACCCTGTCCGAGTGGGAGCGCTATGCGCAAACGTTGCCATACCCGGACCTGCGACAATGGATCCATGACATGTTGCCCGTCGTGAATGCGCATCGTGAGAAGGCCCGGCTCTTACACGCCGCGCTACGGACGCACCTATAGTTCAAGCCGAATGTTCTCTTCTACAGGAGAGACTAGAAAGATCACAAAAGCGAAGAGGACTCAACCATGATGAAAACAGCGATGATGGCCGTATTTGCCACGGTCTGTATGGGTACCTCAATCGGAATGGCGGGCTGGGGAGAAGGTCCCGGCTGTGGGTTAGGGGTGATGGTATTCAAAACCCAACCGAAATCCATCTTGATGCAGCATTTCGGGTCTACCTTGAACGTCCCCACTCAGCCCTTTGCTATCACCAGTGGAACGTCAGGATGCACGAATAACGGGATGATCGTAAAGCGGGAAGTATTGACGGTGTTCGTCGATCAGAATGCCGACCATGTGTCGCAAGATATGGCTCGGGGCAGGGGAGAATACTTGTCGTCATTGGCGACATTGATGGGCATACCCACGGATCGTCAGGCTGAGTTCTTTAGCCTGGCGCAGGAAATCTTCTGGGACATGATGCAACGGCAAGGAGCCGGTGATGCGACGGTAGAAGCAGAAGACGCGCCGCGGACGATGCTGCTCGCGTTGCAGAAAGCGATAGTGGAACGGTCCGGTCAGGGGAAAGCTCCTGTGAGCCGTTGAAACATTGTCTGATAGCCGAGACGTCTCGTGTTCGTCTCACTATTCATCTGAAAGGAAGTGTACCGATGGCTGAAACAATGACGAAAGCGAAACATAACAGCGACGCTCAAGAAGCTCACGCGCACGGCGAAGGGAAAGTTGCGCGCGCCATTGAAGAGCAGACGGCAAAGCTGCCTTCCGATGTGTGGTTATGGGCCGCATTCGCCGCGATTGGTGTTTCAATGCTCTTTCACGGCACCGGCAAAAGGGAAGACGGCCTCTTTGTGGGCCAATGGATAGCGCCGTTTTTGCTCTTCGGCGTCTACAACAAACTCGTAAAAGTCGCCGGGTACGACCGAGTGTCTTAGACGCAGCGAGTCGGCCAAACTCTCAGTGGCTTTGCACAAATCTATGCGAGAGGAGTGTTTGCCGCCTAGGACCTTCCACCGAGCCCGAGCTCCGGCAGGTTGTGTTCTGCCGGAGCTCGGCGCGTCATCTACTTCTCATCGTGTAGGACTCAAGCAAGGCGTCATCGCTTCCGTCCGCTCAGAGACATATATTCGGGCGAAGTGACGCGGACGAGGAATCCTATCGGATCAGTTGATAGATGGCAGCAGGGAATCCACGCCCGGTGTTCACCGTTATGGTCGGTAACAGGCATGGAGAGACCAAAGCAAGGAGAGGGATGCGTCGGAAATCCGCTCGATCAAAAAGAACTCCTTTGAAGCATGGTGTAAACGGTCGGCGGATGTCATAACGCGCAGCAATGCGTGTGATCTGGAGTCCGGCCGGAAAAACAGACGGTTCGTCGCGCCAAGAAAAAGGAAGGGAAAGCGACTTCCACCCAGGGTACTCGCTCTATGAAGCAAGCCTTTCGAAACAAGCACGACAACGTTGCCGTGCTCGGCAATCTCATCACTGGGATGTTTTCTTTGCATGCGTCAACTTGTCTGAAACCGGACAGATTGTCCGATCGTCTAATCGCTTGATCGTTCGATCCCCCTTTCACCCCGGATTGTTGGAAGGGTCTGGTCCTTGCATTTTTGCGAGCTGTGACGCGTCATCGCTCGATCATGCTCGCAGTGGCCGTGCTGTTGTTTACCGGCGTGATGGCCGCCTGGGTGGGTATGCTGTATTCCGCCGGCAGTTCCGACACAGGAGACCAAGATATGCAACCTGTGCCGTTTAGTCATGCGCGGCATGCGGGGCGACTGAAAGTGGACTGTTTGTACTGCCATCGTTTTGCTTCTCTCTCCGCTACTGCGGGGGTTCCGTCCGTTCAACTGTGCATGAGCTGCCATCGAAACTTGATGAAAGAAACTCCGGATACCCGGAAACTATTGGGGTACTGGGAACGACAGGAGCCGATACCCTGGGTGCGGCTGCATCGGTTGCCGGACTTTGTGTATTTCACCCATGAAATGCATCTGAGGGCCCGATTGCGGTGTATTGATTGCCACGGTCATGTGGGGCGCGTGTCTCTGACACCGCGCGCCGCCAGTTACGAAATGGGCTGGTGTCTGACCTGTCATCAACAGCGGGGTGCGTCCCTGGATTGTTGGACATGCCACAAATGAAGCGAGGACTGTGTCGTGAGGACTACGATTTGAGATGGATTTGAAACGACGTACTTTTCTCAAGACGGCGGCATTGGCCGCATTGAGCTCGACCCTGCCAGGCTGTGAGCGCGCGGCGCATCGCGTGGTCCCGTACCTCCTGCCGGATGAAGAGATCGTGCCAGGCGTCGCCGATTGGTACGCCTCCGTGTGCAGGGAATGTTCTGCCGGATGCGGCGTGATTGTCCGCGCCATGGAGGGCCGAGCCAAAAAGATCGAGGGCAACCCCGATCATCCGGTGAATCATGGGAAGCTCTGTGCAAGAGGACAGGCCTCATTACAAGGTCTCTACAATCCTGATCGGCTTCGAGGGCCGTTTCAACGAGAAGGCCGTCGAGGGGAAAGAACATTTATCCCAATAGAATGGGAAGAAGGCCTGCGACGTTGCGCGCAGGCTCTCCAAAATAGGAGGGTGCCGCCGCTGATGGTAACCAGGCCGCTTTCCGGAACGCTTGCCGGATTGTTGTCGGACTTTATGGATTCTTTGGGGGGCAAGCTCTACTTCTATGCGCCGGATGCCGAATTGCCGCTGCATGCCGCATGGCATGAGAGCGTAGGCTCCGACGAGGCGCCGTTCTACGACCTGGCTCAGACGGACTATCTGCTCTCCTTCGGCGCCCCCTTTCTCGAACACTGGTTGTCTCCGGTCTCCATGGGTATTGCCTATGGCCACATGCGACAGGGGCGCTCGACGGTTCGCGGCCGGTACATCCATATTGGGCCTCGGATGTCGATGACCGCCGCGAATGCCGACCAATGGCTTCCCATTCGATCGGGCATGGAAGGGATGCTCGCTCTCGGCATCGGACAGCTTCTTCTCGATACTCATCGAGCCAAGTCGGCGGGGAAAGCACTCGATCCATTCCATAGATTTTATGGCTCTGTTCGACTGGATGAGGTGGAGAACGCCACGGGACTTCCTCGAGAGGTGATCGTTCGTCTGGCCCATGACTTCGCTTCTGCGCGAGCCCCGCTCGCCATCGGAGGCGGCACGAGCTGCGCTCAGACAAACGGGACGGCATCGTTGATCGCGATCAACGGCTTGAATGCCCTGGTCGAAAGTTTGGGCCGAGAATCCGTCGCACACGGCATTCGGTACGGAGACCGTCCTGACCGTTCGATCCCATGGCTGACCGAGCGTCGGGTGTTCGAGTTGGTTGAGAAACAGGAGAAGGCCGGCGCAGGGCCTGTCCTGCTCTTGTACGGTTGCAATCCGCTCTTCACGA
Organism: Candidatus Nitrospira nitrificans; assembly: GCF_001458775.1. Taxonomy (NCBI): domain Bacteria; kingdom Pseudomonadati; phylum Nitrospirota; class Nitrospiria; order Nitrospirales; family Nitrospiraceae; genus Nitrospira; species Candidatus Nitrospira nitrificans. The sequence continues at coordinate 99,085 of NZ_CZPZ01000035.1, read as the reverse complement.
TGCCGCCATCGGTACCGATCAAGTCATTGTTCGAACGGGCTTCGTTCATCGTGAGCTTCAGTTCGTTCCTGGATGAATCGACCGAGACGGCCGAGCTTTTACTCCCGGATCGGGACGCGCTGGAGTCGTGGGGCGATCATGTCCCCGAGACCACGACACCGGCCATTGGGTTGTCTCAGCCGGTCGTGACGCCGTTGTATGACACACGCCAGATCGGCGACACGATTCTTGACGTGAGTCGCCGGTTGAACCTCGGTCACGCTCAAGGACCGACCTTCTACGACTTGCTTCGCGAACGATGGAAAACGTTCCTGGCCGACAAGCCGCACGAAGAGACGCCTGATTGGTTCGACAAGGCCTGGGTCGCCTCCCTCCGGCAAGGAGGGTGGTGGGCCGAGCAGAGCAGAAGCGAACCTCCATTGACCTTCGCTCCCTCGCGGGCATTCGAAACGGCGAACTTCTCCGGCGGAGAGCGCGAATTTCCGTTCGTCCTCCATCCCTATCCTTCGATGGCGATCGGTCACGGTGAAGGCGCCAATCGGCCATGGTTGCAAGAGTGCCCCGACACCTTGACGACGGTGGTATGGGGTTCTTGGGTGGAAGTAAATCCCATTGCGGCGAAGGACCTTGGCATTCAACAAGGCGATATGGTGCGAGTTATTTCGCCGTTTGGATCGCTAGAGGCACCGGCCGTTCTTTTCCCTGGCATCAGGCCTGACGTCGTGGCCATGCCGCTGGGACAGGGTCATTCGAGCTATGGCCGGTATGCAAAGAACCGCGGTGTGAACCCCATCGAGTTGTTGGCACCAGTCCTGGACAATGTGACCGGGACTTTGGCAGCAGGCGCCACCAGGGTTCGCATCGAACGCACCGGTGCGAAAGGACGACTAGTGACGCTCGAACGACCGGCGATGGAGCAAAGTGATTTGATCGAGATAGAGCGACAGCATGGAGCGTAAAACGTATCTCGTGAAGCGTAAAGCGATAGGTACTGTGTTTCTAGTTTCAGGTTTCATGTTTCAAGTTAAGTTTCAGGTTTTTGAACAACTTGGAACTCATGATCGAGAGAAGAAGAGGAGCGGCACAATATGAGCCAGCCAAAAGAGAATAAGCCTCACAAATGGGAGATGGTCATCGATCTTGATCGCTGTACCGGTTGCGAAGCCTGTGTCGTGGCTTGTCATGCAGAGAACAACATTCGAATCTCCGGGGAAGAGGAGGCGGCGCAGGGCCGGGCGATCAATTGGATTAGGATCGAGCGTTACTGGGAGGGGGAGTATCCAAACGTCCAGGCTCGATTTATGCCGGTGCTCTGCCAGCACTGCGATGATGCGCCCTGCGAACTGGTCTGCCCCGTCTATGCCTCGTACCACACGCCGGAAGGGTTGAACGCACAGGTCTACAACCGCTGCATCGGGGTTCGCTATTGCGGCAACAACTGTCCGTATACGGCGAGGCAGTTCAATTGGTTCGACCCGCATTGGGATGAACCACTCGCGGAGCAGCTCAATCCCGACGTGACGGTCCGGCAAAACGGCATCATGGAAAAATGCACGTTTTGCGTGCAGCGCATCCGGCAGGGGAAGGAACAGGCAGAGAAAGAAGGGCGGCCGGTACGAGATGGAGACATCGTGCCCGCTTGTGTCCAGACCTGTCCGACGTCGGCGTTGGTCTTCGGTGACCGCAACGATCCCGATAGTCGAGTCTCGAAACTGGCGCGGCAGGACCGAGGTTTTCATCTCCTGGAATCGCTCGGGACTCATCCCGCCGTCACCTACTTGAAACGGATCACATAAGGATGTCGCAAAATCATCTCTTCTCACCCGTCCAACCCTGGCGCGTCCAGACGCGCCTTGTCCCAAGCAGCGTTCTTGCGGGGTATTGTCACCACACCATGCGTGACGCTCAGCGCGGCCTTGCCTGGGGATGGGCGCGTTTCAACGCGCCGGGGTGGGTGGGTGAAAACTGGAAGGCTATTTCAACATCCTTTGGGATTCAAATCTCGTCCTTTCAACTTGCGAGGAGCGACTCCTGATGGCGACGGGACAAGCCACGTGCGCCGACATGCCCACGATCAATCGGGATCTGCTCGCCCCGCTTCACGGCGCGAGTATCGGCTATCTGTCACTGGTAGTTGTCCTGACGGTCATGGCGGCGGCCGGCTTAGGCGCGTGGGCCTACCAAATCGAAGCCGGCATCGGACGGACGAATATGCATCCGCCGGTCTTTTGGGGAGCCTTCATTGCGTCGTTCGTCTACTGGATCGGCGTCAGCCATTCCGGCACATTCATCTCGGGCGTGCTGCGGCTGACCAAAGCGCAGTGGAGGAGACCGGTCACGCGCATTGCCGAATTGATGACCATCATTTCGGTCACGATCGCCATGCTCTTCGTCTTCTATCATTTGGGCCGCGTGTGGCGATGGTATTACCTGATCCCCTATCCGAATCAGCGGGAGATCTGGCCGAACTTCCGGTCTCCGCTCATGTGGGACGCGGTCGCCGTGTTTACCTACTCGACATCCAGCGCCATCTATCTCTACCTGCCGCTCATTCCTGATTTCGCGCTGGCGCGGGATCGGATCGGCGGCTGGCGCAAGCGGTTGTATGCGATGCTCTGCCTCGGATGGAAGGGCACACAGAAAGAATGGGAAATACTCAACACCGCCATCCGTATCATCACGCCGCTGATTGTGATGGTGATGATCTCCGTCCATTCGATCGTCGGATGGGACTTCGGCATGTCGCTGGTGCCGGGCTGGCATTCCACGGTCATCGCGCCCTATTTCGTGATCGGCGCCGTCCATTCAGGACTCGGCATGGTGGTGATCGGCATGTACTTCCTGCGGCGCACCTATCGGCTGGAGGCCTACATCGGGCCGGAGCATTTCGACAAGATGGGGAAGCTGCTCGTCGTCACGACGCTGAGCCTCGCCTATCTCTACTTTGCCGATCAGCTCACCGTCTGGTATGGCCGGATTCCCGACCACGCGGCGATACTCACGGCAATCGTCTCGGGCGTCTATGCGGCGCCCTTTTGGACGATGCTGGTGCTGATCTATGTGATTCCGCTCTGCACCGTGACGCTGCCGGCCTTTCGTCGGTGGCCGCTCGGCATGATGTTGATCGGCGTCGGCATCAATCTCGGGATGTATATCGAACGGATGTTGATCATCGTGCCGCCGCTGGCACGGCCACGATTGCCGTACAACTGGAGCAGCTATTTCCCCTCATGGGGAGAGCTGACCATGCTCTTGGGATCGTTGGCCCTGGCGATCCTCCTCTATCTGTTGGCGGTCAAGTTCGTGCCGATTATTTCCGTATGGGAAGAAAAAGAAGGGCGCGTGCGCGCTTCCGACCATGGATGACCGGGACAACCTGACGGCGCTCTTTCAACAGGACGTTAAGCCGGAGTCCTTGATGCAATCGCTGCGTGAGGCCGGCATTGCGGACGAGGCGGTGTCGATCATGACGCCGTTGCCCTTGTCCGAGCGCGCGTCGGCGCGCGTCGGCGCCATGCCTCTGTATCTCGTGACGATAATCGCCGGCCTCGTTGGAATCGGCGTGGGCGTCTTCTTCGCGGGTGGGACCGCCGCCCTGTATCCGTTGATGACGGGAGGCAAGCCGATCGTTGCGGTGCCGGTAGTTGCCATTATTGCTTATGAGACGATGATGCTGCTCGCGATTGTGACGACTTTCGTGACGATGATCGTCGGTATCAGGCGTGCCCATCGACATATTGCCGAACGCGATCCGCGTATCGATGACGGCTATCGCATGCTGGTCGTCTCGCTACCGATTGATCCGGATCGGGTGAGTCAGGTTCGGGATCTCTTGCAGCGAGCCGGGGCGGTGGAAATCCGGTCGTCGGAGCAAGAGGCCTCGGCTTGCTGGACATCCGTGGGAGAGGGAGGGGCCGCCACCGGGATTGTTGGGTTAACCGCGTTGTGCGTCTTGACCTCTTTTGCCGGTTGTTCGCGGGACATGCAAGAGCAGCCGTCCTATCAGCCACAAGAAGCGCCGCGCCTCCATTCGCCCGTGGGAAGCGTGCCGCGCCACAGCCGCTCGATCACTCCCAACGCCGTCCCGCCGGCAGCCCAGGATGAGGGGGCCAGGCTTTTCCTCATCAATTGTTCCCATTGTCATGGAATAGATGGAATGGGTACTAGTCCTGTTGTCCCATTCTTAAAGGAGAAGCCGACGAATCTCCACAACCCGGATGTGCAGCGATTGTCCGAAGACGCGATCTACGACACGGTGACGTATGGGCTCGCGGTTGAGGGGAAGGATGTGATGCCGCCGTTCAAGGGTGAGCTGTCGGCCGGCGAACGGCGCTCTGTGGCCGGATATGTCAAATCGTTGTCTCAACCGTAATCCACGTGAAACGTCGATCGTGAAGCGTACCGGCCAACGGTTTCAAGTTTCAGGTTTCAGGTCTTCTGCATGACTTGAAACTTTGAACGTGAAACTTGGAACTCATGAACGAGATACGCTGCTATGCCGACATTGCCTGCTATCGAATTTCCTCTGATCGGGAACAGCCTCGTGGTGGGCCTGTTCGCGCTCCTACACATCCTGCTCGCCGGTTTGGGCGTCGGATTCATGATGCTCGCGCCGCTGGCCGAATCACTGGGAGAGGCGCGCCCTTGGTTGCTCGAGGCCGCCCGATCGATGACCAGATTTACGATCGTCACCTATACGGCGAGCTTGGTGTTGGCGGTCATCATGGTGGATCTGTTCATCGGGTTGTTTCCGTTGACGAACACCCACTTGTTCAACCGATTCCGCTACCCGATCTTCGTCGCGGTGAGCGCCTTTCTCCTGCAGCTGTTTGCGCTCTATCCCTACTATCACTACTGGGATGCCTTGCGTGCCAGAAGCCCGAGCATTCATCGGGCGCTTGGATTCCTCGCCGCCTTGCTCATGCTCATCTGGGTTGCCGTGCTCGACGGGATCGGATCGTACATGCTCACGCCGCCACGGGCCGACGGCGCGTGGAGCCGCCTCGCGAACCCCACCTGGGGTCCCTTGGTCGTGCATCGTTTTCTGGGAAATCTTGTCATGGCCGGATACGTGACGGCGGGGTATGCAGCGTGGCGGCTCGCCGCCGCGCGAGGGGAGGATGCCGATTACTATGCGCATCTGTTGAAGGCGAGCCTGCTGCTCGGATTCACCATGCTGATGCTTCAGCCTCTGAGCGGCCTGCTCTACGCCAACACGATCAGCGCGTCGGCGCCGGAAGCCTATCGACAGCTGACGCAGGGGCCCTATCAGCCGTTGGTCTACGCTCAATTCCTGCTGATCGGGTTGTTATTCCTCGGCAGCCATCTGTGGCTCCACCATGCGTGGTCCGCCGGGAAACCGATGCGGTGGACCGTTGTGGCAGCCGGCATATCGGCGCTCGCGATGGTGCTGTCCGTCGGCCGTCCGGACCTCCGGCGCGTCTGGACCTTTTTACTCGTGGTACTGAGCGCCGTGGCCCTGTACGGAGCCCGCGGCCTGTTCGCGGAAGCGGCGTCCCCGGAGCAACACCAACGGCCGCTCATTCGATACCTTTCAGCCGCTCTGGCGGTCATTGCGGCGCTGACATACTTGACGATGGGTACCATCCGGGAAACGGCGCGCCGTCCGGACACCGTGCGTCACGTGATCTCACTCCAAGATGAGGCCAGGCAACCGGCGCTCGATCGGCATCGACAAGGAGGAGTGCAGGCCGACGTTGAGATCCCGCCGGCTCAGCCTAAATCTCAACCTTAACCTCGGACCAGCATGGAATTCGATCCCCTCAACATCCCACTGCTCTACGGCCGCATTGCCATTGCCACGGTGGCACTGAGCCACAGTCTGTTCGCCACGCTGGTTGTGGGAAGCGCGGTCATCGGCGCCATCGCGGCGACGCTGGCGCATGCGACGGATCAACCTCGATATCGGAGGCTGGCGCACATGATCGCATTCGCCCTGGTGTTGTGTACCGCCATGATCTCGTTTCTCGGGGTATCCTTCATCTTCGCGCTCAATATTTTCTGGCCCCGGTTTTGGCACAAGATTTTTCGGATCATGTTCTGGCCGTTCGTGTTGGAAGCGGGATTGTTCCTGGGCGAGGCCGTCTTCGCCTATGCCTGGTACTACCTGTGGGCTTGGTCTGCTGCCGCGGGATGGCGCAGGCTCGTTCATCTCGCATTCAGCTGGCTCGCCGCTCTCTGCGCGGTGGTCGCGATGTTCTTCATCGATATCACGTCATCCTATATGTTGACGCCCCATCCTCTTGACTCGTCGTGGGCCAATATTTTGAACCCAACCATGATCGATCTCGACCTCCATCGGTGGTTCGGAAACTTGACCTGGGCGGGGTTTGTCCTTGCGGCTTTGTGCAGCGTCGCGTTCCTGCGCTCGCAGGTAGAGGAAGACCGCCGCTTTTATCGCTGGGCCGGCGGCTGGTGCTTCGCCGTCGGCTTCGGGGCGCTCCTGATCATGCCGATGATCGGCTACCAATATTTACTGCATGTGCGATACGCCGAACCGCAGGCCTTCCACACGCTCATGCTCGGCGAGCGCTCATGGCTGTTCGATCTGGTCGCCCTGCTCTACGGGCTGATCGCCGTGCTCGGATCTTCATACATTCTTCGCGCCGTCCGTTCGGGTAGCGGGCCGGAAAGCGTCGCGCGCATGATCCTTCCGGTATCCTTGGCAGTGCTCATCGTCGCCTGGCTTGTCTTCGCCATGCCGTATCATCTGCAACATGTTCCCTTCCTCTCCCGACTGACCGACGCCCCGATCAATCCCCTCGGAAAAATGCAGCCGAACAAATATTTCGCGATCGCGGCGCTGGTGTTTTTCGGCTTGCTGAATTGGATTCTCTTCTTGCGTTCCTTCGCCGGCCCTGTCTCCTGGACGACCGCTGTCATGAGCGGCCAGGATCGCGCGAGTCAGAAAATCCTCATCGTGATCGCGGGCTGCGCCATGTTGACGATGCTGAGCATGGGGTGGGTGCGGGAAACGGCCCGCGCGTACAATGGATATCTGATCTATGGCGCCGTGATTTTTTCCGATGAGCAATCCACTTACGAACGGCTGCCTCCATGATGGACGCACACGCGCATGGGAAGAATAGACTCGTGCGATCGTTTGCAATCAATTGTACGCGCCCTCGGGTGAGGGCTTGCGCCGTAGGCATGAAGTGCGAAATCCGAATACCCGTCCATGATCTTGGCCTTCGATTCGCGAGTCGGAACTAACAGGCTAGGGAACGTGCGAGTTACTGAACGTGTGAGCCGCATGGTTAGGTCGATGCATGAGCGAGGTCGTCGAGCTCCGTGCTGGCGCCAGTTTAGTGTCCTCTATCTCATTGTTGCGTTTGTCGCATCGAGGTGCTCTTGTTTCGGCGATTCGGTTTTCCGGGATGGAGCGCGTGGATGGTCGACGCATTCGCGCTGCTCGGCGCGGGGGGTCTGATCAGTCGATGGGCGCACTGCAAAGCTGACCCACGACCGCGGGCGCGCCGCCTCTGAGCGCGCTCCTCGGCGAGGTTGTGCTGGACGCGCTGGGAGCGGCCGCCTCGTGGCTCGGCGCTCAACTGTGGCATCATCGATTGTTTCAAGCGACCGAGGTGTATGAACCGTTCGGCGAGGCCATCGGACTCATGGCCACCCTCGCTCCACAACGGAAGGAGCAGTTCAGCCGATTTGGAGGTCGGGTCGCGGAGCTGCTGAAAGCTGGCGGCCTTGCTCGTGTCCTGTGCGCTGATCTCACCGGCTCCGCAGGCGACGTCATGAAAATTCCACCATGGACAATCGGCTCACAAACCATCCAGGCAAAACGCTCGCCTGTTTCCCGCACCGTCCTTTTGCCCGCCCAGTACGTGATTCACAATGAGGTCGTCAGCGGCGTCACGCTCTTGATCGCCGCGCTGGCGGCCCTGACATGGGCCAACTCGCCGTGGCACGCGTCTTATCAGGCATTCCAGGAAACGATGATCACGGTGAGCGTCGGAAGGTTTTCGCTGTCGGAAGATCTCCGGCACTGGATCAACGACGGACTGATGGTGAGCTTCTTCTTTGTCGTTGGTTTGGAAATCAAGCGGGAATTCGTTCGAGGCGAGTTGTCGGACGCTCGAAACGCGGCGTTGCCGATTGCGGCGGCTCTCGGCGGCATGGTTGTCCCGGTGCTCATTTTTCTGTCGATCGCCTCAGGGGAAGGGAGCCGAGGGTGGGGCATTCCGATGGCGACCGATATTGCCTTCGCGCTCGGCGTGCTGGCCCTCCTGGGAAAACGCATTCCACCTCACCTCAGGATTTTCTTGCTCGCCCTGGCGACCGTCGATGACATCGGGGCTATCGTGGTGATTGCGATCTTTTACACGGCGCATCTTTCGCCGCCTGCGCTGGCGCTGGCCGCGCTGTTGCTCGGCCTCCTTCTGGCGATGCGCCAGGGTGGGATGATGCGCACTATTGCGGTGTATCTCATGCTTGTCGTTCTGTTCTGGGTGGCGGTCTTGAAGTCTGGTGTCCATGCGACGATCGGCGGGGTCATCTTAGGCGCGCTCATTCCAGCCCACGCGCCGTTCACCCGCAAGACGTTCGTCGCCTCGGCGGCGAAGCGCGTGGATCATGTTGCTGAAGCGCTCCGCCATGGCGCGACAGAGAGGGCCGAGGCGGTATTGGGAGAGATCGAGGAACTCACGCGGATGAGCGAAGCGCCGCTTGATCGGTTGGAACGCATCGTCCATCCATGGGTCAGTTTCCTGGTTCTGCCGCTCTTCGCGCTGGCTAACGCGGGAGTCGCCTTATCGGGTTCGATGCTTCGAGAAGCGGCGGCTAGTCCGGTGACGCTCGGCGTCGTGGGCGGACTGGTGATCGGAAAACTCGCGGGGATCGCCGGGTTCTCCTGGCTCGCCGTTCAGACCGGAATAGCCACCATCTCGAAAGACATCACCTGGTCGCATCTCATGGGCGTCGCAATGCTCGGCGGGATCGGCTTCACGGTGTCGCTGTTTATGACCGGTTTGGCGTTTGATGAAGCGCCGCTGCGCGCGGATGCCAAAGTCGGAATTTTGGCGGCGTCGCTGATGGCCGCAGTAATGGGGTACGCGTGGTTGTATTGGGCGACAAAGAAAAAAAGTCACAAAACGCAAGAGTGACTGGGCTGCTTCCGGCGGATGGCGCAAGCCCGGATCATGCACCGCCCACCTGGCCGCAGGCACCTTCGGTCATGCAGGTCGAAGCGGTGTATCGGCGGGTGCAGTAGAAGCGTTCATGGAACGCTGGAGGAAGCTGTGCCGCCGAGCTCACGATGATTGTGACGGCGGAAGGAGGCGCACCATGAGGATCAATCGGCGCTCGTTGCTTCGTTTCTCTCTCGTATGGCCGGCCACCGTGCCGCTCTGGTCCGGTACCTTGTTACAGGCTGCAGAATCCAAGGACGATCGGCGAGAGGAAACGCTCACGAAAGCACGCCCGGCCATGGCGGACAGCCTGGCCGACGCGATCGTCATCAAGAACGAGAATGTCTTTTTCGTGGCGCGACCGGACGGAAACGTGCCCTTGGCAAACTCACATGGCATGGGTCTCTACTATCACGACTGCCGGTACGTGAACGGCTATGAAATCGAGCTGGCGGGAACGAAACCGGCTCATCTGTCGGCCTCGTCGGTTCAAGGCTCGATCGGAGTCTTTACGTTGACCAACCCCAGAATCGAGCTGGCGGACGGAGGCATTCTCATTGAGGAGGAGCTTGGCATCACGTGGCGGCGGCTCATCGACAACGAAACTCCGGCGCTGCGCGATCGCCTCCTCATTCAGAACTTCACGCTTCAGACTCTCGAGTTTCCCGTCACGCTGACAATTCAATCCGCCTTCGAGGATCTGTTCGCGGTTCGGGGCCTCTTGTCCAAGCACTTGGGCACGCTCCATCCGCCGTCCTGGAAAGGCGGGGTGTTGCGCTTATCCTATGACGGCAAAGACGGGATCTTCCGTACAGTGACGGCCTATTGCGACCCGCCGCCCGACAAGCGTCATGGAACGACGGCGGAGTTCGTCGTGCGTTTGAGCCCCCGCGGCCAACAGCGAATCGAGGTCGCCTTGGTCATCGGTGAATCCAAGGATAGGGCGGCCGCCCTCCGTCCGACACCCGATCCCGCGGACTTCAGCCGATTGGATAGCGGGCTCGAACGGGAAACGCAGGCCTGGATGGCGCATGTCACCCAGGTAGTCACCAACGGCTCGGCCCTCGATCAGCTCATGGAACGCTCATTCCGAGGGCTGCGAGTGTTGCGCACACACGTGGGAAACGAAACGTTCTTTGCGGCCGGAGTGCCCTGGTTCGTCGCATTGTTCGGACGCGACAGCCTGATCACCGCCTGGCAAATGTTGGCCTACAATCCGAGGATCGCTGAGCAAACTCTGCGCCTGTTGGCACAATATCAAGGCACGAAAGAGGATCAATGGCGGGACGAACAGCCGGGGAAAATTCTTCATGAACTACGAGTCGGCGAGATGGCGAACCTGGACGCGATCCCCCATACGCCGTTCTACGGAACGATCGATGCCACGCCGTTGTTCTTAATGCTGATCGCGGAACATGCGGCGTGGACCGGTTCTCTGAGCCTCTTCCATGAATTGCGGGCTCCCATCGACCGGGCGCTGTCCTGGATGGATACCTACGGCGATCGGCACGGAGAAGCCTATCTCGCCTATACCAGCCGATCGAAAGACAAGTTGGTCAATCAGGGATGGAAAGATTCGGGAGACGCCATTGTGACCGCTGAGGGCAAAGTCGCTGCGCCTCCGCTCGCGTTGGTTGAGGTACAGGGGTATGGGTATGCCGCGAAACTCGGGATCGCGGGGTTGCTCACGCGGACCGGCGATCGTGACCGGGCGGATCGTTTGATTCGCGAAGCCAGGCGGCTGCGCGAGCGGTTCAACTTGGACTTTTGGATGGAGGATGAAGGCTGCTACGCGCTCGCTCTGCAGGCGGATGGGAGCCATGCTGCTGTCGTCTCCTCGAATCCAGGCCAGGCGCTGTGGACCGGCATCGCGGATCAGGACAAAGCCGAGCGGACGATCAAGCGGCTCATGGCCGAGGACATGTTCAGCGGATGGGGCGTCCGTACCCTATCGTCAAAGGCCCGCGCCTATAACCCCATCAGTTATCACCTCGGCACGGTGTGGCCGCACGACAATTCGATCGTCGCGGCGGGATGCCGGCGCTACGGACAAGATCGGGAACCGCTGCGGATTTTTCATGGACTGTTCGATGCGGCGTATCATTTTCATGCGCATCAGCTTCCCGAACTCTTTTGCGGCTTCGGCCGAGAGCAGTATGAAATCCCGATCAACTATCCTGTTGCCTGCCATCCGCAGGCCTGGGCCTCCGGCACGCTCCCGTGTCTCTTGACGACATTACTCGGCTTGACGCCGGAGGCGTTCGAGAAGCGACTCCGCATCAGCCGGCCGCTGTTGCCCGAGTTTCTCGACCGATTGGAACTACAGCGGTTGCATGTGGGTGAAGCGGTCGTCGATCTCGCTTTTCGACGCGGGAGGCAGGGCGTTCAGGTGGATGTGGTGAAGCAGCGGGGTGAGCTGGACGTTCAGGTGGAGAAGGGAAACTGACGGCAGTCCTTTGGTCTAAACCAGAGAAACGGGACTCATGGATTTTACCACCGCATTGGGGTTGTTGGCCGGAACGCTGACGACGATCGCCTTCTTGCCGCAAGTGATCCGGATCTGGAAGAGCAAATCGGCCAAGGACCTTTCCTTGGCCATGTTGGGCACGTTTACGACCGGAGTCTTATGCTGGTTGATCTATGGACTGATGATCGGCTCGCTACCCATCATCCTAGCGAACGCCGTCACGTTCGTGCTCGCCGGCATGAACGTTGTACTGAAAATGAAGTATGGGTGACGATGTCCGACCTCGTTACGCCCGGTGTCTGGTGTAAGCGCCAAGCTAATGGAAGCGGTGTGTTACCGACTAGGGAAATCAATAGGTGTCAGGTTGAACGAGGCAATGCTACGGTACGGCATCGTTGTTGTGGTGAGCTCTGATGGCCGGTACCGTCTTCTACCAAAAGCTCCATTGTGCGTCGTGTCAAGATGCCTCCCAAAGTGACCCCGGCCCGTTATGCCGTGAGGGGAACTCGGTCACATTGCGCAGGGCGCGGTCCTGCCCGCTTTCACTCACGCGAAACAAAATTCGGAGCTCACGACGCTGGTCTCCGATGATCGCGGTTTTCGAGAAGTCGATGAGATGACGGCGGCCTGGCGCGAGACCAGGTCCAGAAGGTGATCCAGCTCCGAGGGATCCGGGCAGTGGTGGCCTTTCAGAACCAGGTGCTTCTCCCGGTTCCTTGGGTCGATTAGAGGGCTTTCATCAATCCACCGGCGTGGATGTGTGAACAGACTGTCGGTGGGTTGGGAGATGTTCGCTGCGGGAGATATCGCCTTTAAGTCTCTGGTGGTCTCGCTCGATTGATTACGCTCCTTTCTGATCGGTACGTGAATCATCAGGGCATCCATTCGGGTCCATCGCAAGACGTAACTGTCTGTAGACCTGCAAAGGAGGAATCCCATGAATGTGTCGATTGTCACGATGATGTCGATGGCGTTCTTGTTCGTCAATGGATGCAATCGGGCGGACGTGATCCCCGAACGGCTCGAGGGAAAGGTTGATCGCGATCTGCGATATTCCGATATCAAAAGCAATCCCCCTGCCCACAAAGGAAAACTGATGCTGGCGGGCGGCAAGGTGCTGACTGCCAAACGCATGAAAGATGGTACGCGAATCGAAGTGCTGCAGATCCCATTGTCCGGGGATCTGATGCCGACGGGTCGTGAAACCGAGTCGAAGGGGCGATTCGTGGTTATCGACCGCGGTGACCAGGTGGCCGATCCGACCATATTCGACGATGAAAACAAACGCATCACGGTCGTGGGGGAGGTGCTGGACACAACCACCGTCACAATCGATGAAGTACAAGAACAGGTTCCTCAACTGGCCCTCAAACACCTCACGGTTTGGGATTGGGATCGTGTGAAAAGCGGGTATGTCCCGTATTACGGCTACGGTTATCCATATGGTTGGGGATATCGTGGCTACTATGGGTATCCCTTTTATTGGTAGAAACGTTCGATCATACGGTCTGTCATGACGATGTTAGGATGGATTCTTCTTAAGCCAAGCAACATTATGGCGCTAGTGCTCATGCTGCTTCTTCTCCTCAGTGGGAATGGGCAGCTATTACTGGCGCAGGATGAAGAACGATCGTATTCGTTGCCGGAAGTCATCGGGTTGGCTATCGATCACAACCCACGGCCTGCCGGTGCCATCGGCGTGATCGATACACAGCAAGGATTACTCGTCCAGGCCGGCGCCTATCCTAATCCTACTATCATGGGCCGCGGTGGTCAGGGCTCGATCCGGGATACCGGGATCTTGGGACCTGGGGCCTTCTCGGAGGTGCCACCGAATTCGGTGACTGAATATAATGCCCAGGTTTCTCAACCTTTCGAGTGGCCGGCGAAACGAGAGGCGCGAAAGGATGCTGCCCGAGCCGGATTGGAAGGCGCCATTGTCGGATATGATGAAACCCTGCTCCATCTTCGGGCTGATGTAAAGCTGGCATTTTGGACGCTTCTTTCGACACAGCAGAGTCTTCAACTCGCAAAAGAAAACCTGGCCATCATTCACGATATCCGTCGGACCGTTGACCGGAGGGTGGAGCTGGGAGAGACTCCGCGATTCGAGGCGATCAAGGCGGAAGTGGAAGTCCTCAAAGCGGAACAACGAGTGACTCGAGAAGAAAACAATGTCGAAATCAGCCGTGTCGTGCTCGACACCTTGACGGCCGGATCGCTCGGTTCCCGGTATCGGATTGAAGGCGAATTCGAGCGTTTACCGGCGGCTCTCGAACGGACGAAGTTGGTTGAGGACGCACTGCAACAGCACCCCACACTTCGCCGTCTGCGTAAAGTGATCGAAGAGTCGGGCCGGACAGTGGATTTTGAACGTCAGGCTCGTGTGCCCAACCTGACTGTGCAGGGAGGCTATTGGCGTGAAGTGGGGCGTGAAGCGGTGCAGGGAGGCATCAGCTTGCCCGTCCCAATTTGGTATCAACGCCAGGGCGAAATTGCCTCAGCCCTGGGAACATTACGGCGCGAAGAGGCCAATCTTTTACGTGTCCGATATGACTTTATTCGGCAAGTGAATCAACATTTCAGAGATGCAACAACCGCAGGTCGCCTGGTCGGGGTGTTTGAAAAAGGCCTGCTGCGCAAGACTCAAATCGCGTTGCAAATGGCGCAGTTCAGTTTCAAACGAGGGGAAAGCAGTTTGCTTCAGGTGCTGGATGCCCAACGAGTTCATCGTGAAATCATGCTGGATTACTGGCAGGCCCGCCAGGATCTTTCCATTGCGACGACTCAGTTGGAACGGTTTGTCGGCGGAAGTTTGTATGTTCGATAAAGAGGATCGAAGCCGGCGCGATTCGTCGCCTGGATCTTCCATGAGTCGGCTACCGTGCAGATAACACAGAAGCCGTACCGTCTTATCGTTCTTCTCACCCTCGTGAGCCTGACCCACGGGTGTGACGCCGGATCAAACGATACACCCGCCGAGACATCCCAAAAATCATCGACAGAAGAGGAGGCCCTCAGGACGGTCAGCCTCGACGAAAAAGCGATGGCGGAGAGGGGAATCACAGTCGAACCGGTCAAGCGTCAACCCTTCCGCAGCCATCGCGATTTTCCGGGAACCATCGAATTGAATCGGCGGAAAGTGGCGAATCTCACAACGCTGGTCCGCGGGCGTGCGATCGAAGTGCACGTGGATCTCGGACAAGAAGTTGAACGAGGAACCTTGCTCGCCACGTTGGAGAGTCGAGAATTCGGGGATGCCCAATCGGCCTATCTCAAAGCGAAGTCCACATTATACGTGGTCACCCGCGCGTACGAGCGGGCGCAGGCGTTATTGAAGGAAGACATCATTTCCGTGGCCGAGGGACAAAGACGCGAGGGCGACATGGTCCGCGCGCAAGCCGAACTGCGGGAATCGTACCAGCATCTTCGCCTCATGGGCATGAGCGGCGAGCAGATCAAAGAGCTTGCTCGAAGCCGATCCATCCACCCCCGCATCTACATCACAGCGCCATTCCAGGGGTTCGTCATTGCGCGCAACATCGCGGTCGGGGAGGTCGTGGAAGTGACGGAAACCATGTTTGTGGTGGCCGACCTGTCGGAAGTGTGGGTATTCGCCAACATTCCTGAAAAAGACATTTCGTTCATTCTGAATTCCGAGCGAACGGGCGGCCGCCAGATCGGCGAGTTGCACGTCCATGCCTATCCGGACGAGGTCTTCCGCGGCACGGTGACCTACGTCAGCGCTGTCTTGGATGTGGCCACCAGGACCATGGACCTCCGCCTCGAACTGCCGAATCCGGGCTTGAAATTGAAACCCGACATGTACGCGACCATTCGGATGTACTCCAGCCCGACGAGCAATGCGCTCACTGTGCCGGAAAACGCCGTTCAACGCGATCATGAGAGGCGATTCGTATTCGTGCGAATCGATTCCGGGACGTTCGAAGCTCGGGACGTCAAGCTGGGCGACTCCAACGGCACACAAGTCATGGTCCTCAATGGCCTTCGTGAAGGAGAACCGGTCGTGACGAACGGCGGATTCACGCTGAAAGCCGAATTAACGGGCGAAGAACTCTAGCCCATGCTCACCAAGCTTCTCGAGTTTTCCCTTCGGCAACGGATTCTTGTCCTTATTTTGTCCGCAGGCCTGGCCGCCGGAGGGCTGTATGCATTCAAGACGATTCCGATCGATGCGTTTCCGGACGTCACCACGATTTTGGTACAGGTGGTCACCAAGGCCGAGGGACTGTCGCCCGCTGAAATCGAACGGTTCATCACCTTTCCGATTGAATTGCAATTGCGTGGAGCGCCGGGGCTGACGGAGATCCGCTCATTTTCCAAGGTTGGAGCCTCCATCATCACGGCTGTCTTTCGCGACGACATCGATATCTATTTGGCGCGCCAGCTCGTCTTGGAAAGGGTCCTCGAGGTCCAAGACCTTTTTCCCCCCGGGGCCTCGTCACAATTGGTGCCGAACTACACTGGTCTGGGAGAGGTGTATCAATTCTACCTGGAGGGTCCGCACGACAATGAGCCGGATCACCGGACGACCGTTGAGGAATTGACCGAGCGACGAACTTTGGTGGATTGGGTGATTCGCCCGCTGCTCAAGGGACTGCCGGACGTCGTGGATGTCAACTCGATGGGCGGCTATGTCAAACAATATCAAGTCGTCGTCCATCCGGGCCTCCTCCGCAAATACGATCTTGCCCTGCATGACGTCTTCGATGCGGTTGCCAAGAACAACGCCAATGCCGGTGGAAGTCTCCTCGAAAAAGAGGAAGAAAAATACATCGTCCGCGGCATCGGTCTGATTCGCACGCTGAACGATATCGGCAATATCGTCTTGCGTGAGGTGGACGGCACGCCGGTATACGTCCGGAATGTGGCCGAGGTGCGGTTCGGCCATGCCGTGCGGCATGGCGCCACCCTGCTCAATGGTTCGCGCGAAGTCGTGTCCGGCCTGGTGCTGATGCTGCGCGGCGGCAATGCGCGAGAGGTAGTGCACGCCGTCAAGGAGAAAATCGACGAGATCCATGACAAACATATCCTTCCGGACGGTCTGCGCATCGTGCCGTACTACGACCGCATGGAACTGGTCAATGCCGCCTTGCATACGGTCTACAAGGCGCTCATCGAAGGCATCATTTTTGTCGTGATCGTCCTGTACTTGTTCCTCGGCAGCATTCGCAGCGCCCTGGCCGTAACGATCGTGCTGATCGTCGCGCCGCTCTGTACCTTCATCGTGATGCGGTACTACGATCTGTCGGCCAATTTAATGTCGCTTGGCGGGTTGGCCATCTCGTTGGGCATGATTACCGACGCCGCAATCATTCAAGTGGAGAATGTCGCCCGGCATCTGTCGGAAGCCTCGGAGGAGGATCGTCGGTCCGTGGAACGTCGGCTCCCGATCGTGCTGAAGGGCGTGGCGGAGGTCCGCGGTCCCAGCCTGTTCGGGGAATTGATCATTGCCCTGACCTTTGTGCCGATCCTGGGGCTCGTGGGGATGGAAGGCAAAATGTTCGGTCCGTTGGCCTTGACGATCATGATGGCGTTGTTCGTATCTCTCTTGTTGTCCTTTACTCTCTCGCCGGCCTTGTGCCTGTTGTTGTTGAAAGGCAGCCACCATGAGGATCCGTTCCTCGTTCGATGGGCGAAGAAGGGCTATCGCCCCATGTTGGACTGGGCGTTCGCGCACCGCCTCCTTTTGCTCGGCGTCGCCGGAGCGATGCTGGCCGGCAGTTTGGCCCTGTTTCCATTCCTGGGCGGAGAATTCATTCCAATTCTGAACGAGGTTGCCATCACTCCTCAAACCATTCGCCATCCAAGCATCTCCCTCGAGGAGTCGATACAAATCGAAAAGGAGATGCAGCGAGCGGTCATGGAATTTCCCGAGGTCACCAAGGTGCTCTCAAAGATCGGCCGTTCCGAGATCGGCAACGATCCACAGGAGCCGAACGCGAGCGATCCCGTCGTCGCGCTGAAGCCGATGGAAGAATGGACCACGGCGGAGACCAAGGCGGAACTGGATCACGCGGTCCGCAAACGCCTGGAACAGATCCCCGGGGCCACGTTCTTGCTGAGCCAACCCATTCAACAGCGCGTCGATGAGCTGCTGTCGGGTGTTCGATCGGAGGCCACCGTCAAGGTCTTGGGAGATGATCTGAATGTGCTGCGAAAAACCGCCGAGCAAATCCGCGGCATCATGAGCGAGGTGCGCGGAGTGGCCGATATCCGCGTAGAACAACTCTTCGGTCAAGTCTACCTCGCGATCGATATCGATCGCGAGAAGATCGCCCGGCGCGGCATCAATGTCGCTCATATTCAGGACATCGTCTCGACGGCGATCGGCATGGAACCGGCCACACAAGTGTATGAAGGTCAAAAACGTTTTGATCTGACGTTGCGCTATCCGGAGCCGTTTCGGAACAGTGTCGAAACTATCCGCAACATTCTGTTGCGCGGCGCCACCGGCACGCTGATTCCCTTGGGCGACCTCGCGCAAGTCGAATTGCGTGAAGGCCCCGCCCTCATCAGCCGGGAGCAATTGCAGCGGCGCATCTATATCGGATTCAATACCCACGGACGGGACATCGGGAGCATCGTCGCGGAGGCCCAAAAGAAAATTGACAAAATAAAACTTCCCTCGAACTATCACATCGTCTGGGGCGGGTCGTTTGAGAACATGCAGCGGGCCATGGCCCGCTTAAAGATCATCGTTCCGATCACGATCGGCATCATGTTTCTCTTGCTCTATGTCTCGTTCAATTCATTCCGATATGCGACTTTGATCATGCTCAATCTGCCGTTGGCATTGATCGGGGGCATCGTCGGCCTCTGGGTGACGGGCGAATATTTAAGCGTGCCCGCCTCCGTCGGGTTCATCAATCTGTTCGGCATCGCGGTGCTGAACGGCATCGTGCTGTTGTCGTACATCGCCCAACTGAGAGAGAACACAGAATCCGCCAAGGAGGCGGCCGTCCAGGGCTGCATGCTGCGTTTGCGCCCTGTGCTCATGACCGCCACGGTCGCGCTGCTCGCCTTGACGCCTCTCGCCCTAGCCACGGGTGTGGGCTCCGAAGTGCAGCGTCCCCTTGCCGTGGTGGTGATCGGCGGCCTCTTGACTTCGACCACGCTGACGCTTCTGGTCCTTCCTATTCTCTTTCCATGGTTCGAGCCGAAACAAAAGATGAGCAAAGGATAATGAGCCTGTTATGCGTGTGGATCATCGGCGTGGACCAGGACAGCACGAACGTTGATTGACGTCTGGTTCCTCCAGCTCGCATGCATGACAAGCATCGACAGGCTTGAGAGTAATCCAAGATCTGAGGTTTCAACGATGGCAGGCGGATTGGGGCGACAGGGCGTTCCACGGGCCTATAATCTTCAATCCCAGTCATACTGGGGAATCTCTTTCCCACCGATCGATATGATGTTGAAAACCGACGGGTATGCGAAAGGAGACCAAGTCGGCAAGCGCGACTCGCGATCTCCCGGAGGAAGGGACGTGTGCTTCGCGATAGGTGACCGGCTAGGGCCCCTGAAGTGTTCGTTCGCCAGGCATGGAGGAGGAATGAACCGGCATGAAGAATTCTGGTCGTCACTCCGCATCTTGCCCGATTGAGCGATAGGATCCAGACAGATTGTCCAGCAGACTGACAATCTGTCCGGCATCATCCCATTGCTTTCAACAAGCTTTGCATACCAATTGGTTTAAGACAAGGAGTGTACAGGCTCAGCGCACAAGGGCCAGGGGAGAAGTCTAAGGCATAACCGTTGCACTCATTCTATTTAACGAAGCTTGAAGAGTAAGTTCCAGCACCTTTCATTCACCTCGGGCCTATACAACTTAAGAAAGGAGACCGAACATGGCCAGTACCGTTATCGGATTATTTGACGGTCCGACGCAAGCGGAGAAGGCCAGGTCTGAAATCATGGCTCTCCAAATTCCTGGCCTTGATATCCAGGTCTTTGATCAAGCCGGGTTTCAGCTCACTGGAGGAACAGACACGTCGACAAAAGGATTTTGGGAAAGTCTCTCGCAGACCCTCGGGTTCGGTCCGTCGAACCAGGCCATGTATCAGGAGGGAGTCCGTCGCGGGGGGACCGTCGTGAGTGTCAGAGCCGATGACAGTCAAGTGGATGAGATTGCCGACAGGCTTGATCGATGTGGAGCGGTGGATATTGAACAGCGCGCGGCGGAATGGAGCGCGAGCGGATGGACAACAGGAAAGGCTCCCACCGGAGTCTCACCCACCCAAGCCGGGCTCGCTAATTTGCCGGCTGACGTCGGCAAACGAGAGATCAAGCGAGGAAAGGTGTCCTTATACCGGCACGTATCTGATGAGCAAAGGTAGTTTGATCGGTGGGGATGAAGTGAAGTCTCGCGTAAGTCTTGGCGACAACCGCGGCACGTTTAATCCGAAGAAGAGGTGTACCAATATTTATTTATGGTCTTCACAGGGATGACAATGGGGCGGATGGTGAACATGCGACATCATCGCCGGATTGAAAAGGCACAATGCATCAGAAGCGGTAGCCCCGTCCGATCATCCCCGATATCCGTCCGAAACACATACACCTGAATCGCTCAAGAGAAAGGGATCTCATGGTCTATCCAAAAGCACAATATTGCTTTGCGTTCGCCATTCTTCTTGTCCTCATGCAGGCCTGTACCGCGCGCTCCCCGGAGCAGCAGAAAGTCAATGTCACTGGAGAATATCGAATTGTCGGCGGCGAGCGCAACGGCGCTCCAATCGATCAGAACGAGTTGAACAATGCGGCCATTATTATTATCAGCGATACCACGATCGTGGCCTACGACAAAGAGCGGAAAGAAATGTTTGCGGCGACCTATACGCTCGACACACAACAAACGCCTTGGCACATCACGATGATCAGCACCAAGGCTCCGGAGGTCGGTCAGGTTGCGAAGGGTTTAATCCAAGCCGAACAAAACAAGGTCCAACTGATTTATGCCTTGCCGAACGGCCGGCCGCCCACGGATTTCAAAGCCGGGGAACGGCAGCAGATGTTTGTCCTAGCGAAGGCTGGATAGCCTCGACGGCCACCCAACTATCGTGTTCGGAGAGCGTATGAAGCAATACCGACGCGTACGAGACTTCGCCAAATCGACCCTGTATGGAAACGACGGACGGGTGGGAACGGTACAGGAGCTTTATTTCGACGATCAAACCTGGATAGTCCGATACCTCGTCATGAGGACCGACGGTCGGCTCATGGGTCGTGAGGTGCTCATTGCGCCGGTTACAATCGCAGATATCGATGATGCGGACGCCTCCCTAAGGATCAATCTCCGGAAGAAACAGATCGAGGAATCTCCGTCTATTGACCGGGCAAAGCCGATCTCGCGCCGATTCGAAGAAGTCTACTATAAGCATTTTCAGTGGCAGCCATATTGGCAGCCGGACTCCCCGGAGTACGGAAATCCGATTCGCTTCCTCGACGATTCAACCATGATTATTGACAAGCCGCTCCTGCCCGAGCCATGGGAACGATCCTACCTTCGCAGCAGTGCTGAAGTCATAGGCTGCGGGATTCATGCAAAGGACGGCGAAATCGGCCGTCTCGACGACCTCGTCGTCAACGATGAAGATTGGATGATTCGGTATGTTCAGGTCGATACGCGGAACTGGCTACCCGGCAAGAAGGTGTTGGTGCCGACCCACCGGATCCAGCAGATCGATTGGGCAAACCGATCGATCACTATGTCCCTGACTCGGCGCGCTATTGAATCGGCACCCGCTCATGATCCGTCAAATCCCGTCACGCCGGATTACGAGGTCGCGCTGTTCAAACATTACGGAGAGGGTGCGGCGTAGGCACCGGTAGCTGCCGGTATCTACATCAGGGGCACAGCGTAGAGGCCTCGCGAGTCTCGTTCATCTGCATCTCGCCGTTCGTGTGGTCTTAGAAACAAGGGTGGTGGCTTGCCGAGCCGGGTCATTGCAATTATTTGGTGCGAAAGAAGCCAAGGGCAATTTACGTGTCGTGTGCAAATCCTTCGCCGATTCCCGTTATCTACCCGCTGATGCAGGGGATATTCCCAGTAGAACATGTCGCCATAAACTGTGAAACATTGGGAGATGTCGTTCATGAATCCTCGACGATGATGCCTGACCGGCTGGAAGAACCAGGTTGTGGCGATCATGGCAACGGTGACGCCAGCCGGCATTCTTGCAGGAATGCATCGCAAAATGTCGGAACCTGAGTTCAGGAAGAGGTTGTGCGAATCGCAACGCAGGTCTCTCTTGGACTGGTCTCCCATCGCATTCGCGTTAAAAATATTGAGGAGGAAATATATGAGAAAGATGAGAGACGTCGTTGTCGCGACATGTTTCCTTCTGAGTCTTTTGGCGACGGTAACGGCCAAGGCGGATCAGCCCACAAGCCAAGCCCCCTATGGGCATGGCGACGATGGAAAACCGGCGACGGGGGTGATCGGGGTAATCATCCAAGTAGCGGCTAACCGGATTGGGGAGCCTGCGGCCCTGTATGTCATGAGTGTCCGCCAAGACAGCCCAGCCTATGCGGCGGGGCTCAAACATGGCGACGAGATCGTGGCTGTCAATGGGACGCCGGTGGCGGGGAAAAGCTATGAGCAGGTCGTCTCCATGATTCGTGGAGAAGCAGGAACTCCCGTAAAGTTGGAAATCAAGGGAACCCGGGAGCTGTCCATCATGCGCGTGTCGAGCGGCACCCTGACGGAAGGTCAGCCAGGATCCCGAGGAGATCAGTCTGACAAGACTCGACCATGATCTCAGGATGGGCGTGAAGTCTCTTGGAAATCGGCGTGAAAACGCCTTGACGCATGTTGATGACTCAAGAAAGACCTCCTGAAGGAGACGTAGAAGGAGACGTTATGAAGAGCGGCCATATGAAACATCAGCAACCCTTGAAATCGGAGCGTGGGAGTGAACAAGCCACGGCTGTCGAGCATGATAGTGGAGACGGGAGAACATCCCGGCATGTCCCGCGACGCTCGGATGTGTCTGGCGCTAGAAACTTCACTCAAGAAGAACAATGGGCGTATGGGCTTGGATGGTTCGGCATTGGACTCGGCCTGGCGGAAATGACAGCGCCTCGTCGATTGGCGAGGATAATCGGCGCGCCTCCGGGACACGAGGGACTGATTCGTACGATGGGATTGCGCGAAATAACCAGCGGCATGGCCATTGTGATTCAACGGAAGCCGACCACTGCAATCTGGTCTCGCGTTGCCGGCGATGTGCTTGATTTTGCGCTCTTAAGCGCAGCGCTCACGTCGCGTCGGTCCGATCGAGGTCGACTGGTAGCGGCGACGGCTTCCGTGGCCGGAGCGATGGTGATGGATCTCATTGTTGCGCAGCAGTTGAGCCGGGCAGTTGAAACCAGAAACGGCACGACTCCGATTACGGCAGCCCTCATTATCGATCGTCCGCGGGGAGAGTTATACAGCCGATGGCGGGATCTCAGCAACTTGCCGCAATTCATGAAGCATCTAGTTCGAATTGAGGTGACGGACGACCGGTTGTCGCACTGGGTCGCAAAGGGGCCGGCGGGATCGACGGTCGAGTGGGATGCCGAGATTACCGAGGACCGTTCTAACGAATGCATCGCCTGGCGTTCAGTCGACGGATCCGAAGTGGACCATGCCGGTTCGGTCCGATTCGAGTCCGCCCCAGGCGGCCGGGGCACCATGGTTACAGTGAAACTGCAATATCGACCTCCGCTGGGAACGGTGGGCTCCGCCGTTGCCGCCTGGTTCGGAGAGGATCCGAGTCAAACGGTGAAGATGGATCTGCGCCGATTCAAGCAAGTGATGGAAACGGGCGAGGTGATCACGACGGATGGTCAGCCGGCGGGACGGCCGGAAAGCACGTCGTGGAAATATGACAGAGCCGTGCGCCGCTGACGGCAGTTACGAGTTGCTGGTTTCAAGTTTCAAGTTCTCAGAATCCGCACTCTGAAACTTGAAACCTTAAACTTGAAACCTGAAACGGAGAAATCATGAAAGCCAACTGCTGGTACGGTAAACAGGACATGCGGGTTGTGGATGTGCCGGAACCGCGAATTCTCAACAAGTATGACGCCATCATCAAAGTCACATCGACGGCAATCTGTGGGTCGGAGCTGCATCTCTACAATGGCTTCGTCCCGACGATGGAACAGGGCGACATCATGGGGCATGAGTTCATGGGCGAGGTTGTGGAAGTGGGTCCGGACGTCAAGGACCGTCGCGTCGGCGATCGCGTCGTGGTCGCTTTTCCGATTTCCTGTGGGCAATGTTTTTTTTGCAAAAACGAACTTTACTCCCTTTGTGAAAATACGAACCCCAATGCATGGATGGCGGAACAATTCTTCGGCCATTCTCCGGCCGGCATCTATGGCTATTCGCACTTGACCGGCGGTTTTGCCGGAGGGCAGGCCGAATATGTTCGCGTGCCGTTCGCCGACGTCGGCACGGTGAAAATTGAAAACGGCTTGTCGGATGAGCAAGTTCTCTTTCTCTCCGACATTTTCCCGACAGGCTATATGGCCGCCGAACAATGCAACATTCAACCAGGGGACACGGTGGCCATCTGGGGTTGCGGGCCGGTCGGTCAGTTCGCGATCCGCAGCTGCTTTCTGCTCGGAGCAGAACGAGTCATTGCGATCGATCGTTTTTCCGAGCGGCTCAGCATGGCTTGCGACGGCGGCGCGGACACGATCAACTACGAAGAAACGGATGTCTACGACATGCTGATGCGACTCACAGGCGGCCGGGGTCCGGACTCCTGCATGGACGCCGTCGGCCTGGAAGCGCACATGCCCGGTCCGCTGTATTACTATGATCGGTTCAAGCAGGCGCTGATGTCGGAGTCCGATCGTCCCATCGCGTTGCGCCAGGCCATCATGGCCTGTCGCAACGGCGGCACGGTCTCTGTTCCGGGCGTGTACGGCGGCCTCATCGACAAGTTTCCGATGGGCGCGGTGATGAATCGCTCGCTGACGATCAAGACGGGGCAAACGCATGTCCAGCGCTATCTCAAGCCGCTTCTCGACCGCATTGCCGGTGGAGACATCGACCCGAGTTTTGTCGTCACGCATCGCATGAAGCTGTCCGATGCTCCTCTCGGGTTTGACATGTTCAATCGCAAGCAGGACGGCTGCGTCAAAATCGTGATGACGCCGTAGGGAAGGGTTCAATGCGCCCGGCGGCGATGGAAACCAGCACGGAGATCCCAAGTCCGGAGGAACAGAAGAATATCGACTTGGTCACGGAGTATATGCAGATCGCTTATGACCCGAAACGGGCGAGTGCCGAGGCCGTCGCCCATCTCTGCGCCCCGGGTAATCGCTTCATCGCATCAACGACGTTCCCTGATGTCCATACGCTGGAAGAATTCGCCGAGGACCACGGCCGCCTCATGAAGTAGGTGAAGGACCTTCACGTTGTGAGCTTCGACGTTCTGTTTGCGAAAGGCGACCGTGTCTGCATGCGATATACGGCGGAAGGCACGTACAGCGGTGACTTACACCGGGGCATGCTGCCCACCGGCAGGAAATCGCGCTGGACGGCCTGCGCGTTGTTTCGCGTCGAAAACGGAAAGCTCGTTGAATTCATCAAAGAGTGGAACAAGCTTGCGATGTGGGAGCAATTCGGCTGGCCTGTAGACGAGTGTCTGACGACCAGACGAGATCCGGAAACGTAGAAAAGGAGTCGTACGGAGATGACTCATACCATGGAAAGGCCGTTCGCTCTTGTGACCGGCGCTTCAAGCGGCATCGGCTACGAATTGGCTCAATACTGTGCCGAACAAGGGTTCGATCTATTGATTGCGGCGGATGAGCCGGAAATCGAACAAGCGGCGGTTGATTTTCGAGGGATGGGGGTGTCTGTCGACGCGGTGCAAGCGGACTTGGCCACGCTCGAAGGTGTCGATGAGTTGTACCGCGAAGCAAGGGGTCATCCCATCGACGTCTTATGCGCCAACGCCGGTCATGGGTTGGGGAAGGCTTTTCTCGATCAGGACTTCGCCGACGTGCGGCATGTCATCGACACCAATGTAACCGGCACTCTGTATCTGATTCAGAAAGTCGGCGGGGAAATGCGGGCACGTGGTCGCGGCCGCGTCATGATCGGGTTCTCCTCGGTCCTTCCGCGCTGAATCTCATCCACATGACCCTCGAGCTCAACGCCATCGCGGACATCGGCGTGTTGCTGTCGGGACGGCGCCCGTCGAGGTGAAGGAGCGGGAGGAAAACCGAGCGAGGAAACGGCAAGGGAGATCCCCAGTAGCGAGTGGAGCGTGAGTGGTGGAGGCTGGACAAAGGGAGTAGTGGAGAGTGGGGGATAGATGAAGAGTCGGGATTCCGTCCACTAAGTATGATGCCGCTGCTCTTATGTTTGTGCATTATCTCGGCTGTGCTGTTTTCCGGATGTAGCCGCTTGCTCCCGCCGCCCGGCCACGACAAGACCCGCAGTTTTGAGTCCCGCTGTAAGCCGCCCTCCATTCATCGAAATGTCTCCTTGACGGCGCTGGAAGGTCCCGTCGGTGAAAGCGGCGTCGTCACGGAGGATTTGCCGGATCCGGAAGGATTTTCCCTTCGAGCTCTCGATGCCGCCTATGCGATCGAAGCGCTTCCTCTGCTGAGGGAGCTGCACGCCCTCCAACAGGAAGGGGGCACCGACGGGATCACATTGCTGACCATCCGCGAGAAGTTGGTCGGTCGTATCCTCCTGGGAATCGAAGAAGTCAACAGCCTGGTGGCCGAGATCGACTGCGAAGCGGATCGCGCCAATCAGGTGGCGGACCGGCTGCAGGACGAGAACGCCGGTCGTGTCAGGTACGAAACGCTGAGCGCCATCGTCGTGGCCGGCGTGGCCGCGGTTGCATCGGGAGGAGCGCTCTTGGCCGGATTGACGGCCTTGGAAGCCGCTGCGGCCATCGGGGGAGGCACGGTTGCTGCCGGACTCGCCACGCTGCCTCTGTTCGCGGAGACACATCAAGAGTACAGCCATCCACGGAACTTGCTGCGGGAAGTCTGGGAAGGACCTAAGACCAGCTCACTGGTTCCCTCTTCTGTGTGGCGGTATCTCACTCGTCAGACCAAGACCGAATTGGACGGCAGTACGTATCGAGCGGAGTTGATCAAAGCCTGGCGACAGGAAGGGCGGTTGGGGGAGCCTGATTCGGACATCGAGCAGAAAAGGCTCGCGCTGTTTTTTCGCGAAGGAGGCGTCTACGAACTACAAGACTTGCGGGCGCGGGCGGCGATGCTGAAGATCCTTGCCAGTACGGTCGAACTCATGCATCAAGACTTGGAGATGTTGATTCGGCAGGTGCTGATTCAACAGGCGCTGGCGAAATAAGTTGTATGGCGCATCCATCGAACGGCTTCGACCGCAACCGGATCTTCGCGCTCTTTTTTTTGGCGCTGCTCGTGGCCTTGCTCTACTTCCTGGGACTCATCTTTAGCCCATTCCTCATGCCGATACTTTGGGCCATTATCCTGGTCCGGGTGTCCTATCCGATCTATCGGCGGGTTCTCGCACGGCTTCATGGTCGAGCTGATCCGGCCGCCGCCATCATGACGGTCGCCGTGTTGATGTTGGCAGTGGCCCCCGCCGCCTATTTCGTCTTCGCCCTGGTGCAGGAAAGCATGGCGGCGTACGAACATGTGGCTCAGTGGCTCCAGGCCGGCGGCTTGACTCAGGCGGCCGAATACATCTCAACCGTACCGTTGATCGGGGCCTATAGTCAGGAATGGCTTGGACGGCTTATCGTCCATCGAGAGGAATTCGAAGCATCAATCATGACGGGAGGACGGGTGGTCAGTGGATTTTTGCTCGCCCAAGCGGCTGATGTGGCGAAGAATGCCGTTCTCATCGCTTCCGATTTTCTCGTGATGCTCTTCACCTTGTTCTTCTTGTTTCGCGACGGCCAACACCTGTTCGATCGGTTGTATCGCGCCGTGCCGTTGAATTCCGACCATAAGGCAAGGTTGTTCGAGCGCATGCGGACGACGATCGTCGCGGTCGTGAGCGGCACCCTGCTGACGGCGATGGCCCAGGGCTTCGTGTCGGGCCTGGCATTTTGGTCGCTTGACGTGCCTTTCCCGGTTTTCTTGGGGGCGCTCAGCGCACTACTGTCTCTTCTGCCGTTCGGAGGGACCTTCTTCGTGTGGGGCCCGGTGGCGCTGTACTTGTTTGTCGTCGCACCGGTCTGGAAAGGAGCCGTCATGATCGCCGTGGGAGGCGGCCTGGTGGGGATCATGGACAATGTTCTACAACCTTATCTCATCGGATCCGGCGCGAGCTTGCCCGTATTGGCATTGTTCTTTGCCTCGGTCGGCGGCCTTGCTTATTTCGGGTTCATCGGATTATTTCTCGGCCCGATTCTGTTGGCCATTGCGATGGCGGCCTTTCAAATTTATGAGGAACAATACCAGGGCACCGCTCCCTACCCATCCCTATAAAGGAAGCAGATTCGCACTCCGAAGCCGAATGACCACATCGGGACGATGATCCCTCCATGAAACAGTCCTCCTGCCGTGAGGAGCACGCAATCGCCAGGAAGGACAGCCATGATCCTGGCCACCCTTCCGTGGCTATGATCTCGGCATCGTTCTCTTGCCAGTGGCGGCGTTCACCGAAAAGAAGAATCGCCCTCCGGACCGTTTTATTGGAGACAGCTGCTCATTTCTGGCGCATGTCTTTTAACGTGGTCGGCTCTTCTACTTCTTTTGTTTGTTTCTCGATGCTCAACTCAGTGGGCTTCGGCAGCTCCTTCAACTTTTTGATCGCATCCGCCGTGCCGCTCGACGTCAATTGCGCCGCGATCGGATCGCCGACTTTGACACGAGAATCCATCTTCGTGTCGGCAGTGACGCGCATATGAGTCTCGTGCCCATTGGGCATCTTAATCCAATAAGATTCCTCGACTCTCACAATTTCCCCAATCACATCGCGGCACGGCGCCGAAGTGGTGCATTTATCGGACTTCGGAAATTTAGGGGTCATCTGATGTGTCGCGGACGACGTAGTGTGCTCCTCAGCCCCCGCCGCAAGAAACAACCCCATGCTTCCGACTAGACCGATTCCTACGGTAAGGAACGTGGACGCGATAAGAATTTTCATGCTGCCTCCTTTAGAACAAATAATGGTTGCGATGCCTTGTCAAAGTGCAACCCATGTGCCGTTGCCGGAATCATTCACGCCAGTCGGCGGGACGGCGCCAGTGAATGTCCTCGACTTCATTAACTGCTGAAAACAGGAGAGAAGATTGTTTGAAAAGGAGACAAGGCCGATACCGGACTTCTCCGCGCAAATCTTTCAGCGTGGACATGCTGTCTAGATAGAGACATGATGGATCGAACGGTCCTTCCCGCATTTCGCGCGCCGATTCCCCAGGCCCCAAGATTCCAACACATTATTGAGAGCCGGCGAAGGTCTTGCAATTGCATACGTAAAAGCACCTTGCCTTCCGCATACGGCGGATCGGCAGGTTTATCTTTACACGGAGGTCTTCATGCAGATGGAACGAACGATAGAACAGTGGGCATTCGGAGGAGTGCGAGTGCGATGGGGCGCGGTCATGGCAGGATGGGTGGTGGGTCTCGCGACACAATTGGTGCTCACATTGCTGGGACTGGCTATCGGCGCCTGGTCGATCGATCTACAGGATGCCGAATCGGGAAGCGGAGTGCCGATCGGGACCGGAATCTGGACCGGCGTTTCCATGCTCATCTCAGCCTTCATGGGGGGCTATATCACCGCGCGCATGTCCGGCAGCCGGCTGCGAAGCGACGGCCTCTATCATGGCTTGATCGTTTGGGGCGTGAACTGGCTGGTCTTCGCTTGGTTGACGACCACCGCCATGGCCACCATGTTGGGCGGCGTGTTTTCCGCCTTCGGTGCGACGCTACAAAGTCTCGGCCAAGGGGCTACGACAGTCGTGTCCGCGGCCGCTTCGCAACTGAACGGGGACAGCATCTCAATTTCAATAGACGAATTGCGTCGCCAAACCGAATCTATCCTGGCGGCGACAGGGAAAAAGGAGCTCCAACCAGGCGAGGTGCGAAAGGATGTGAACCGCATAGCCGATTCATCACAAAGTGGACAGCCGCCGCAACAGACGGCGGATTCGGCTCTTCGAGAATTGCAGCAAAAGCTCATGGCGTTGGACCGTGACGCAGCCATTAATGTCATGACCACCAAGATGAATATGACCGAGCCCCAGGCAAGGCAGTTGGTGCAATCGACAATCGGGCTCATAGAGCCTCTGAAGGACAAGGCCGAGCAAGTCAAACAACAATCCGTTGAAGCCGGCAATCGCGCGCTGGATCGTATGGGAACGATTGCGATGTGGCTCGCCGCACTTGGCCTCGTCACGTTAGGTGTATCGATCGCAGGCGGCATGACCGGCACACCGGAGACACTCACTCTCGAAGTGCAGGCGGAAGAATATGGCGATCGAGCAGAGTTCCGACGAGCCGGATGACGGAATGCATTCCGACGTATCACGTCGTTCGTGAAGCGTGAAGCGCAGGCTGAACAGAATCCCGGATCCTGCGTTTCACGTATCACGAGATACGCTTCACGAAACAGAATGCCTAGTGAACACCTAGTCTCAATACCATAAGCCGCTTCTCAATATATTGTTTCCTTATGCGCGCATCAGCCTAGGACTATTCCTAGGTTGATTCACCATCAAATTACCACTATATGGCAATAGCATTTGGCGGGTCGACGAGCGACCATTTACGAAGGGGCGGTCATGATGAAACGGACCAAGAAGGGCAAGGACAACGGCAAAGTCGAGCACCTCGCGGAGAACAAAGAGAACAGCGCCAACCAATCGCTGACGACGAACCAGGGTCTTCGGGTAAACGACGATCAGAATTCCCTCAAAGCGGGAGAACGGGGGCCGTCGCTGCTCGAAGATTTTCATCTGCGAGAGAAGATCACGCACTTCGACCATGAACGCATCCCCGAGCGGGTCGTTCACGCCCGGGGCGCGGGAGCCCACGGATTTTTCCAGGTCTACGAGTCGATGGCTCCCTACACAAAGGCGGCATTTCTCCATGATCCCTCGATACGCACTCCTGTCTTCGTGCGTTTTTCCACCGTGGTGGGCTCGCGCGGGTCGACCGATTTGGCGCGGGATGCCCGAGGATTCGCGGTGAAGTTCTACACGCAGGAGGGAAATTTCGACCTGGTCGGAAACAACATTCCCGTGTTTTTCATTCAGGACGCGGTGAAATTTCCCGACCTCGTTCATGCCGTCAAACCGGAGCCGCATCATGAGATGCCGCAGGCGGCCGCCGCTCATGACACCTTCTGGGATTTCATTTCATTGATGCCGGAGTCCATGCACATGGTGATGTGGGTGATGTCCGACAGGGCGATTCCTCGAAGCTATCGCATGATGGAAGGGTTCGGCGTGCACACGTTTCGATTCGTCAATGAGAAGGGTAAATCCCGGTTCGTCAAGTTTCATTGGAAACCCCTCCTGGGAGTGCATTCCGTCGTATGGGATGAAGCTCAAAAGATTTCCGGCCTCGATCCTGACTTTCACCGCCGCGACTTGTGGGAAGCGATCGAAAACGGGGATTTCCCGGAATGGGAACTGGGCGTCCAACTCGTCGAGGAGAAAGACGAACATGCGTTCGATTTCGACCTCCTGGACCCGACGAAAATCATTCCGGAAGAACTCGTGCCGGTCAAACGCATCGGCAAACTGACCCTGGATAGAAATCCGGACAATTTCTTTGCCGAGACAGAGCAAGTCGCCTTTCACCCAGGACACCTGGTACCGGGCATCGAGTTTTCCGACGATCCGCTGTTGCAAGGACGGCTGTTCTCCTACCTCGACACGCAGCTGATTCGGCTCGGCGGTCCGAACTTTCATGAGATTCCCATCAATCGCCCCATCGCGCCGGTGCATAACAATCAACGCGACGGACACATGCGCCAGACCATCAATCAGGGTCGCGTGAGCTACCATCCCAATTCCCTCGGCGGTGGATGTCCGATGCAGGCCAAGGCCGATATGGGCGGCTTCGTCAGTTTTGCGCAACGGTTGGAAGGGCAGAAAGCGCGCGCGCGGAGCGAGAAGTTCTTCGATCATTTCACGCAGGCCGCATTGTTTTGGAACAGTCAATCCCATGCCGAGAAGGCGCATATTGTCCAGGCCTTTCGGTTCGAATTGGGAAAGGTTGAAACCGCGGCCATCAGGACAAGGATGCTGGGAATGCTCGCGCAGGTGGATCGCACATTGGCGGGCCTGGTCGCCCAAGGGCTTGGGACGGAGGTGCCGGCTAGAATAGAAGGACCCCTCAACATGAGCATTCCGGCGGACGGCAATATCAAACAGTTTCAACCGAAGCCTAAAACCCCGTCGCTCGATCGGTCACCAGCCCTCAGCATGGCGAACACCATTAAGGGCATCGACACCCGCAAGATCGCCATTCTTGCCGCCGACGGAGTCGATGACGCGGCTCTTGCGGGCATGAAAAAGGCGCTGACCGCCGCCGGCGCGCAAGCCAAAGTCGTCGCTCCGAGACTCGGCACGGTGACCGGCGTGAAGGGAACGCAGGTGCCCATCGATTTCAGTTTTCTCACGGCGGGATCGCCTCTCTTCGATGCCGTCTACATTCCAGGAGGCGAGGCCTCCGTCGAGATCCTCAAAGGCGATGCCAAAGCCCTGACCTTCGTTCTGGAGGCGTTTCTTCACTGTAAGACCATCGCCGCCACCGACGCGGGCGTCAAGTTGCTGCTGGCCGCTCACCCCGGCCAAGACAGACGATCGGAGAGTCATGCCGAGGCCGCCATCCAGGATCCGACCGCTCCCCTGAACACGGATTCCGGCATCATCGTCGGTCGTGGCGCAAAGATCGTCCCTCTCGCCGAGCAGTTCATCAAAGCCGTCGGGCAACATCGGCATTGGGACCGCGAACTGAAGGGGCAAGTCCCGGCATAAGCAATGAGGTGTGGCCGGATCCACAATCAAATCACAAAGGAGTCGTCATGAAAAAGGACCAACTTCACGAGTTGTTGTATCAAGCCTTGGAGACCGAAGCGGGCGGCGTGCAAGTGTACGAGACGGCCCTGCAGTGTGCCGTGCACCCGGATCTGAAGGAAGAATGGCGGAAATATTTGGAACAGACGCGCACGCACGAGCAGATGATGCGCCGATTGCTGGAGCAGATGGGGTTGGATCCGGCGAAAGAAACGTCGGGCCGCCAGATCGTCCGGCGCAAAGGCGAATCGCTGGTGGAAGTGATGAAACTGGCGTTGAAAAAGAACAATCCCCAGGCCGCGCAATTGGTGGCCGCGGAATGCGTCGTCACCGCCGAGACGAAAGATCATCAGAATTGGGAACTGCTCGGACAAGCGGCGGAGGATCTGGGCGCCGAAGGCACGGCGATCAAGGAGGCCCACGACGAGGTCGAGGACCAGGAAGACGAGCACCTGTACCATTCCATGGGATGGAGCCGAGAGCTGTGGATGGAGTCTCTCGGCCTGCCGGCGGTCTTGCCGCCTCCCGAGGAGGAACAGGATGTCAAAACCGCCGAAGATGCGGCCCGCGCCAAGGCCTCCCGCAAAGCGATGGTGTGAAGGATGTTCGAAAACCTCTCGAAAGGTGAGGCGAATGCCATTACGAACCGTGCCCACAAAGCCATCGACCGTTCGTCGTCCCGGCTCTCGTTCTCAAGCGAGGCCGGTCCGTTATGCCGTCGTGGGGCTTGGCCACATTGCGCAGGTGGCGGTGATACCAGCCTTCGGCAACGCGGAAAGAAACTCCGAACTGACGGCGTTGGTCTCGGATGATCCCCAAAAACTGAAGCAGTTGTCCCGTCGGTATGAGGTTCCCTACTGCTATTCGTATCGCGAGTACGACCAATGCCTGCGGGAAGGTCATATCGACGCCGTGTACATCGCGCTGCCCAACAGCCTGCATTGCGACTATGCCGTCCGCGCGGCCAAGGCGGGAATCCATGTGCTGTGCGAAAAGCCCATGGCGGTCACGGCGCAGGAATGCCGGCGCATGATCCAAGCGGCCGACAAGGCCGATACCAAATTGATGGTCGCGTACCGGCTGCATTTCGAAGAGGCCAACATGAACACCGTTGAGCTGGCCAGGTCCGGCAAGCTCGGCAACCTCCGACTGTTCAATTCGGTCTTCACCATGCAAGTCCGCGAAGGGGACATTCGGGTGGAGGCCGAGTTAGGCGGTGGGTCGCTGTATGACATCGGCGTCTATTGCATCAATGCGGCCCGGTACATCTATCAAGCCAACCCGACAAAAGTCAGCGCCTCTATGGTCAAGGGAACCGACCGTCGTTTTCGAGAAGTCGATGAGATGACGACGGCCTGGCTGGAATTTCCGGGCAACCGGCTCGCGACCTTTGTCTGTAGTTTCGGCGCAGCCGATGTCTCGGCCTATGAAGTGGTCGGCACGAAAGGCCATGTGCGGATGGATCCGGCCTATGAATATGTGGGCGAACTCGAGCAAAACATCGCGCTCAACGGCAAAAGCCGATCCCGGCGATACGCAAGCCGGGATCAGTTTGCGCCGGAGCTTCTGTATTTCTCGGATTGCATTCTCAACGATCGCACTCCGGAACCCTCCGGGCTGGAAGGCCTGATCGATGTGGCGATTGTCGAGGCCCTGTACCGATCGGCGAAAACCGGCCGCCCCCTGTCCGTCTCACTTCCCGACAAGAAGCAGTGGCCCACGCATGAGCAGGTAATCAAACGGCCGCCGGTCCGGAAACCAACGCTCGTTCGCGTGAAGTCGCCCTCGCTGTGATAAACGAATGATACACCACTCGCCTTCGTTTTGTGGATTGTTTGTGACGTTGATCGTCGAATCGCGCCGCTCGACCGGCGGACTCGTCTGCAATTTGTCCGGATCGTCGAGGCCTTCTTTCGCAATTAGGAAGGAGCAAGATCACTGTTGGCCGGACCGGTGATAACTTTGCCCAGCTTGTCGAACCGAGAGCCGTGGCAAGGGCAATCCCAAGTTTTCTCGGTGTCGTTCCATCCCACGATGCATCCTAAGTGCGTGCAAACCGCCGATCGTTCATGAAGCGATCCCGCGTCATCACGATAGACGGCGACCTTCGCCAGTCCGCGACGAATGACTGCTCCGCTGTTGTTTCGGATTTCTTCGACGGACTGCGCGTCTCCGGCCGTCACCCAATCCGTATACTGCGCGGCCACGTTGATATTTTCCTTCGCATACTCCCCGGCGGCGCCCAATGACTTACGGGCCGGGTCGTACAGCGTACTCCATGCGGAATGACGTCCCATGATGAGATCCGTGATCAGGATGCCGGCGATCGTGCCGTGCGTCATGCCCATCCCCGAGTCGCCCGTGGCGATGTAGACGTTCTCTTCGTCACCGGGATTTCGCCCGATGAATCCAATGCCGTCCACCGTCTCCATGACCTGTCCCGACCAACGATACTCGATATGTTCAATCATGGGAAACCGCTCTCGTGCCCATTGTTCCAGGCGCGCATGACGGGCCTGACCATCCTGAGCCTGTCCTGTCTTGTGGTCCTCTCCACCGACCACCAAACAATCATATGCGTTCTTCGCCGTCTTGACCCGCTGGGTCCGGACATAATGGTACGGATCTTCCGTATCCCAATAGAGGGCTTTGGGCACGGAGCCGGCCGGCACCCGTGCGCCGATGACATAGGTTGTGTAGGGGGCTTGCTTGGTATGAATGGCGACAAGGTCGTTGATAGGGTTGTTGGTGGCGACCACGATCGAGCCGGCCATGATGCGCCGTCCGTCGTCTGTTTCCACTTGCGCCTCGGCTCCTCCCTGCACTCGGCGGACATGGGTTCCGGTATGGATGCGGCCTCCTTGCCGGTGAATCGCGGCGGCCAGGCCGATGAGATATCGTAACGGGTGGAACTGTCCTTGGCGGGGAAAGCGCAAACAAGGACCAGGCGCGAGCGGGATTACGGGGGCGCGATCGAGCCGCTCCACCCCGAGACCGGCGCGCTCAACGGCTTCCATTTCCTGTTTGAGGAAATGCTCGGCTTGTTCCCCTGTCGGAAAGAGATATCCATCCAGGCGTTCGAAATCACAGTCTATCTCCTCTTCTCGCACGATGGTTTCGATTCGATCGATAGCCGCCGTGTGACTTGCGGCCGCAATGCGCGCGCCTTCTCGGCCGTGCAACCGTTCGATCTCCGTATAGGTGTCGTCGATTTCATTCGAAAGATGGGCTGTCGTGCGCTCGGTCATTCCGCTCCCGATGCGGCCGTCATCCAAGACGATGACAGACTTTCCCTCGCGCGCCAGGCCATAGGCCACGGAGAGCCCCGCTATACCCGCGCCGATGACGCATACGTCGGCGCGCGATGATTGCTGGAGCGGCGACAACTCCGGTGGATTCGCCGTTGCCATCCATATCGAGGTGGTCTGATCGGCTGGTTTGTCTTTCATGCTGCCCTCCCATACGGAAACGTTTCAGCTCGTTTTCTGCAACTCAGCTCGGCGGCCGACCGAGCGTTGAGATGATATGTCTTGCCGCAACTGTTTATGATCTTCCGCCGCTTCTATATCGCTCCTGTCGAGAAGCCGCGCCTTTCAACAAAATACATATCTCAATAAAATGCATATCCCTCTGCACGCGACGAGATATGATAAATTCCGACGACATTCGTGATGCGGTGCTGATGCGGATCGCCCGCGTCCTAGCTTGAAAGCCAATCGAGAACATGCCCTACAGTTGAATAAAGGCGTACTGTGGATTTCCCTAGTGGGTCTGCCCAATTATCTGGATAAGATACAATTGTGGGCCGCCCTTTCTCAGGATGCACATATGCTTTCACGCCCGCGTGCGTAGTGGGCGTGATGTCTCTTCTCATGGGATGTATCTCGCCGACCGCGCTTCATCACGCGGTGTTGGCTTATGATCGAAGCGTAGAACGGGTGACCAGCGAGCAACTGTTGTTGAACATCATTCGCGCTCGATTTTACCAGCCGCTACATTTCACGAAGGTCTCCAGTGTCGCGGCTACGTTCGACTTCCGCGTAAGCGCGGGTATTACACCACCGGAAGGAGATGCTCGAGGATTGGTCGGCCCGCTGTTCAGTGCGACAGCCGCTGAAAACCCGACCATCACCATCGTGCCGATCGATGGTGAGGAATTCACCACGCGCCTTCTAACTCCCTTGGATGAAAGAAAAGTTCTCAAATTGCTCGAGGTCGGCGCGGACGTCGGCATGGCGCTGCAAATGGCGGCCAGTTCCTTGCGGATTCAATCCGACGCCGGAACGGTTGTGTACTTGAATGATCCTGGACGCC
Source organism: Candidatus Nitrospira nitrificans (assembly GCF_001458775.1). Taxonomy (NCBI): domain Bacteria; kingdom Pseudomonadati; phylum Nitrospirota; class Nitrospiria; order Nitrospirales; family Nitrospiraceae; genus Nitrospira; species Candidatus Nitrospira nitrificans. The sequence continues at coordinate 62,138 of NZ_CZPZ01000035.1, read as the reverse complement.
CCGAGGAATATGAAGAATTCCAACGACGCGTGGGTCATTTGGCATCGCTCTATGACGAGCATCGGCTACATATCGATCCTGTCATGTCGGAGGAAGCTTGGATCGGGGCGTTGCCGGGGGGTCTCGCTCCCGGAGATGTGTTGGCCGCCTTGGACAAAGGTTATAAATGGAAGTCGGCCGGAGACAAGAGGTATCGGCTGAACCGCATGCGCATCTTGATCGCAAACTATCGCCCGCATGAAGTGGACGATGCGGTGCGTCGAGAATTGGCGGATCGTCTGAGGGAATGGCCGCCGAACGACATTCTCGTCGACATTCGGCCCGGGTTTCCAGGCGGGGAAATTCCCATGACGGGGCAGATCACGCTACGTAGCTTCAACTCCATCTTGGAGTTCCTGGCGCGGGTCGCGCGGGAATTCACCGGCCATGATCTGGATACGACTCGCCTTTTGACGATTGAAGAATCCGAAAGCGCATTGGAGAACGCCGCCGTGTCGGTACGGTATGCAGACCGATACTACGGGATCCGGAAGCCGACGCCGGATAAGCCGAGAGAGATCCGCAATGCCAAGGCTTTCGGCATGTTATATCAACTGTTCCAAATGATGGTGCAGCCCGTTGGAGCCCCCGTTCCCGGCATTACCATTGCGAAATAGTGAAGACCGACCGCGCTAGGGGAAGTACCAGTATCGAATCTGCCGGAATCCCGCTACACATTCGAATGACATTCCCTTCCCAGAGGAGGAGTCCGACATGGGCCACTACATCACGAATATTGAAGAAGCGACGATTACAAATGACATGTTTCGCAAGGTCTTGTTCACCGCAGCGCACAGTCAGCTGGTCCTGATGAGCCTCAGACCGGGGGAAGATATCGGTACGGAAACCCATCGGCTGGATCAATTCATCAGAGTCGAGGCGGGTCGCGGCACCGCGTACCTCGACGGCGCGGAGTATCCGCTCGAAGACGGCTCAGCGGTCGTCATTCCGGCAGGGACCGAACACAACATCAGAAATTCAGGTCATGAGGCATTGAAGCTGTATACCATCTACAGCCCACCGGAACACAAAGACGGCGTGGTGCATGTTGCAAAGCAGGATGCCGTCCGCGACCATGAGGATCATTACGACGGCCGAACTACGGCCATGCTTCAGCAGGTGTCTGCGCCGTAGCGGTAATTGTTTGGTCTTGATTGGTTCGAACGCCGACCACGGACCATTAGTCTCGACGTTCGGAAGAACGGCTGACCAACGATTGTTTGTGGCCATGGTTCGAGCGTTTATACCACATTGTCGATAAAGGAGGACCCGTCATGAACTGGGAAGGGCCTTCATTCGTGGAAGTGAAAATGGATGCCGAGATCAATTCGTATCAGGATGATTTACGCGATGCTCCCGGCGCGAAGGAACCACCGACGGAGTCATCCGTGCTACTTGTCAAGGTTGGTGAGAGGATGTGATGCGCCTTCGGGTCCTAGGTTCGGCTGCGGGAGGAGGCTTCCCGCAGTGGAACTGCGCCTGTGTGAATTGCGGAGACATGAGGAAAGGGTTGATCGCTGCGAGCCATCGGACAGAAGAATCCATCAGTCTCAGCGCGGATGAGGATAACTGGTTTCTGGTCAACGCCTCTTCGGACATTCGCGCTCAGATCGAAAGCTGTGCCTTCCTCCATCCTCGTCGATCCCGTTCGACGCCGATCCAAGCCATCTTTTTGACCAACGGAGATCTGGACCATTGTTTGGGACTCCTCTCGCTACGGGAGAATCATCGGCTCGTTCTCTATGCGACCGACTCCGTGCGTCGCGGATTCACCGAAGGCAACGTCTTCTATCGGACACTCCAGCGTTTCGCCGGACAGGTCACGTGGCGGACGTTGAAACTCGATGTCGAGGAACCGGTGTCGGATGCGGCCGGAAGACCGTCGGATCTGACGGTGACGGCCGTGGCCGCTCCGGGCAAGCTTCCGATCCATTTGGAAGGACTCGTTTCATCCGTCGAGACGGAGGTGAATATCGGACTCCGATTTCGCCACTTGCTCACGGGAGGAGTGCTGGCCTATTTCCCCGCTGTCGGCCGGATCACGCCCTCGGTTCTCAATGCGCTCGAAGGTGCCGATTGCGTGATGTTCGACGGGACGTTCTGGTCGAGTGATGAGCTCTCCGCGCCGGGCTTCCTTGAAAAATCGGCGGAAGATCTCGCCCATTGTCCCGTCGGCGGATCAGAGGGAAGTCTGTCGCGGCTTTCGAATATCGCCGCTCCTCGCCGGGTGTTCACCCATATCAACAACACCAATCCCATGATACGAGAGGATTCTCACGAACGACAACTCGTTGCGGCGGCAGGGTGGGGAGTCGCATGGGACGGGATGGAGATCCTATTGTGACGATGAAGGACAATCACCATCGGGATCGACTCCCACAGGATGTCTTTATCGAATGGCTCAAGCGGGAAGGCTCTCGTCGTTACCATGACCACCATCCTTTCCATACACTGATGCACGACGGGAAGTTAACGAAGACCCAGCTACGGCAGTGGGTGCTGAACCGCTACTACTATCAAACACGAATTCCCATCAAGGATGCGTTCGTCATCGCGAAATCCGATGACCCGGCCTTTCGGCGAATGTGGCTCCGCCGCATTCGGGACCATGACGGCGACCAGGAAGGGGAAGGCGGACTCGCCCTCTGGCTTGAATTGGCGCGAGGCGTCGGACTCGACGCCGAGGAGGTGAAGAGCCATCGATACGTGCTCCCGGGAGTCAGGCTCGCATGCGACGAATATGTCGGATTCGTCCATGAGGCTCCGCTTATCGAAGCGGTGGCCTCCTCGCTCACGGAATTGTTTGCGCCCTCTCTCATGGCGCGGCGCCTCGAAGCCTGGAGACGACATTATCCCTGGGTGAGCGCGGAGTGCTTGGAGTATTTTCAGTTGCGCATCGCTCGCGCAACGCTTGATTCGAACCAGGCCGTCGAATTCGTGGTTCAGCACGCGACCACCTATGCCCTCCAAGAACGATGCGTGAATGCCTTGATCAAGAAGGCCGATATTTTGTGGACCATGCTCGATCATCTCTTCTTGGCCTATGTCGAAACGGGATCAGAACGAAAGCGCAGAGCCTATGCCCATCATCGCGATCAGACCTCGGCTTAGCCCGAAAGTTCGCCTTCGAGTCGATCGGCATACCGGCCGCCACCTGCTGTTATACCCAGAAACAGGGCTTGCCCTGAACGACACCGCCGCGGCGATTGCCCGTCTTTGCACGGGCGAATGGACGATCGATGACATGGTCGATCATCTCGCCCGAGCCTATGATGACGTGTCTCCTGCCGAAATCAAGCGAGGGGTGCGCGAGTTTCTGGGCATTCTTGCCGATCGTGGCCTGCTTCGATGCGCGACATGAACAACACGTATCGCCCCTATACGTTGATCGCCGAACTGACCTATCGGTGCCCGCTTCACTGCCCCTATTGTTCGAATCCGTCGGACCTTGTAGGGCATGAGAGCGAAATCGACGCCGACACCTGGATGCGGGTCTTTCAGGAAGCCGAAGAACTTGGCGTGGTTCAACTCAACCTCACGGGAGGCGAGCCGTTGTTGCGGGATGATTTGGAACGGCTTGTCGAGGAGGCCCGCAAGCTCGACCTCTATACGAACCTCATTACGAGCGGTATTCCACTTACATTCGAGCGGCTCTCCCGACTTCGCGCGCTGGGTCTGGATAGTGTGCAAATATCTATTCAAAGCACGAGATCGTCCGCATCGGACCGAATCGCCGGAGCGACATCCTTCAGCCGCAAGCTGGAGGCCATGCGATGGGCCGTGTCGCTCGAACTTCCCTTGACCCTGAACGTCGCGCTCCATCGAGAAAATATTTCTGAAATCGAAGAGATCATCGCTCTGGCGGAACGTGTCTCCGCCGAGCGGCTCGAGTTGGCGAATACGCAATATCTGGGATGGGCATTGAAGAATCGTGTCGCGCTCCTGCCCGCTCGGGAACAAATCGAGCGCGCGCGAACCGTTGCGGCTGAGGCCAAAACGCGTCTTCGCGGCAGAATGGAAGTGCTCTTCGTCACGCCCGACTATTACACGGAGTATCCCAAATCTTGCATGGAAGGATGGGGGCGCCGGTTCATCGTGATCAATCCGGAAGGGCTCGCATTGCCCTGCCATCTTGCGCATACGGTACCAGGATTGCGCTTCGAGCATGTCACGCAGCGCCGGCTTGCGGATATCTGGCGCCATTCAGCGGGATTCAACCGATTCCGTGGCGACGAATGGCTGCCCGATCCTTGCAGGACCTGTGCGCGACGCGCCGTGGACTTCGGAGGCTGTCGCTGCCAAGCGTTTCATCTCATCGGAGATGCCGGGATGACCGACCCTGCCTGCTCACTCGCTCCCGGCCATGACGTCATTGAGTCGGCAAAAGCTCAGGCCGGTCGCAACGCCGGAGTCCCGGTCCTGTTCGAGCATCGGACCGGTCGAATGGTTCGTATCTCGTGAAGCGTGAAGAGATCGGAAGATCCTGCCTTATAATCCATTCATGAGGAAGTCATCATGAGCACAAAGCGCGTGAGAACCAGCACGGTTATGAATCGCCTGGTCGGGCCGATCTGCGCGTCGCTGACACTGTTCTTCTTCGGGAGCCGGATCGAAGCGAGCAGTCTTCCTCTCGAGACGATCAAGCTTCCTTCTGGTTTTACCATTGCCCTCTACGCGGACAATGTTCCGAATGCGCGCGGCATGGTGCGAGGGCAAGACGGTGTGCTCTTCGTGGGGACAAAAGACAAAGGCGAGGTCTACGCTGTGCTGGATAAGAACGGCGATCAGCGCGCCGATGAAGTGCTGACGATCGCGCGCGGGTTGCGCATGCCGGTAGGCGTGGCGTATCGAAAAGGCTCGTTGTACGTCTCCTCCGTGGATCGCATCTTGCGGTTCGACGATATCGATACGCAATTGAAAGATCCGCCGCCTTCGGTGGTCATCACGGACCGCTTTCCGAAAGAGACCGGGCACGGATGGAAGTTTATCGCATTCGGTCCCGATGGGAAATTGTATGTGCCGGTGGGAGCGCCCTGCAATATCTGCGAACCCGACCCCGATCGCTATGCGCTCATCGGCCGTCTCAATCCGGACGGGAGCGGATATGAAATCGTCGCGCGCGGAGTTCGAAATTCGGTCGGCTTCGACTGGGATGCGATCACCCATGACTTATGGTTCACGGAGAACGGCCGCGATTATCTCGGAGACAATCAACCGCCGGACGAACTCAACCGTGCGGCGAAGGCCGGACTGCACTTCGGCTATCCCTATTGCCATGGGAGAACGATTGCAGACCCGGAGTACGGCCGCACACATGCTTGCGGCGAATTCACGGCGCCTGCCGCCGAACTGGGCCCGCACGTCGCGTCCCTGGGCATGCGTTTTTACAACGGCACCATGTTCCCGAAGGAATATCGGAATCAAATTTTTATCGCCGAACATGGGTCTTGGAATCGGAGCGAGAAAGCCGGATATCGGGTCACGCTTGTGTCGCGGGATGAGCAAGGGCGAACGCGATATTCGGTTTTTGCGGAAGGATGGCTTCAAGGGCAACGGGCATGGGGTCGCCCTGTTGATGTCCTCGTGATGCCCGATGGAGCGCTGCTGGTTTCAGACGATTCGGCCGGGGTGATCTATCGAATCACCTACAGCGAACCATAGTCGAACAATGCCATCGTCTCACTCCAGAAACCAGGGGAATCACCGGTAGACCAAAAAGGTCGGTCTGGTCTATGGATTAAAGATAATGAATACTCTCTCTCATCAGAGACCCACATTCATGAAAGATGTTGTATGTGCCGCATTGAAGGAAATAACACATCTCTCAGAAGAGGCGAATGTACCGGAGGCGGATCATGCCCGATAGCACAGTGAAGAAAGTCGATTCACGCCATTCTCCAAGCGGCGACATGGGACAAAAGTACCTGGCGTCAGGAAAATCCGTTTCGATGAGGCTCTGGGAGGATCTGCAACCAGGCGCGCCGAAGGACATGCAAATGCGTGACTATGAAACAGTAGGCTACGCGATCAAAGGGCGTGCTCAGCTCAATATCGAAGGCCAGACGATCCTGCTCGAAACCGGCGATTCGTGGGTTGTACCGAAGGGTAGTCGGCACAGTTTCATCATCCTCGAGCCATTCACCGCGGTGGAAGCCACGGCTCCTCCGGCGGAGGTTCACGGAAGAGACGAGTAGCGCTGCTAGGGTCCTGTCGTCACAAGAGGGCGAGACGTTTGTTCGCCTCTATCGCCGGCAGTGCGAAAACCATTCGGGAGAGAAGTAAAACCCCACTCATCATTTTCTCGCTCGTGATTAGGCGGTGATGGCGCCGGGCACAATCTTCGTGCGTCTGTCCGCAGGTCACGAATCTAAAACAGCCGTCTGAAGGAAAGATGAATCACGATGTCACTCGTCCCATGGAAGCGGCGAGCCCGCGGCGCCGCTGGGCGGTTCTGAGGCAACGCCACAATTCTTCTCCATAAGGGACCGCGATGAAGATAGCGATGGAGCTGAAGAACGCGATCAAATAGGGAGGAGCGATAGGATCGGCTTTGGGGCGTAACTCAAAGCGTGCGGGCTGGATTCCCATGCCGAGTAGAGCTTGAAATTGGTCCCAATACAAGACGGTCACAAAAGACACGGCCATGATGGGCAACACTTCGAGGAAACTATGCACATGCTGCTCCAGCGGGCCGATGTACCGTCGGGTGTGGGCGTAACCGACATCCCACAAAGCCGTGGCTTCGTGTATCACGAGAGCAACGATCATAACGGCGATGATCAGCGCGTTGATGTCGAACAACAATCCCACGACAACCGGAATTCCAGCCTCCCCGAGTTGGAGCAGATGAAGCACCGACTCCTTGGTGCCTGAATTGTCTTCGATATGCGTACGTTTATGCAGGAAATAGTCGGTCAGGCCGGCCAGAAGCCATAGCGGCAAGATGAAGTACAGCAGATACTGACGAACCAGAATGGCGGGATCGACCATAAGGTATCTCGACCTTGAATACCGATCCCATGATGCGAAAAGTCTGATTCGAAGACCACTCGGTCGCCCCCTAGTTATAGGCGAAAGTCGGGTGCCGCTTGTCACAAACAGGAAGATGCCCGGAAGTCGCCCGCAGCGCTGCGTACTTCAGTTGATCAGAGACATTACGATGGACAAGCTGTCCCCTGTCGGACCGCCTATCTGCACATGCAGAATATTGATGGTAGTCGGACGGAACGTTCTAACTCTACCCTAAGACATAATGAGTCAAAGTTTCCTGTCATTTCCTCCGGTTTGCGCTCTCGAGTACGCAGAAAAGAGCTTGAATCAATCAAGGCCTATCTCTTGCACTTGCACAATGTAGTACGAAACACGAATCGGCCAAGAGGCTCGGTTCATGTGATCGAAGATGTTGCGAGGGGGCGTGAACCACACATGGCCGTCTCGCGCATATCAGTGACGCTGGTTCTGACTGGGATAGGGGAGGGCATCAAATGATGAATCGGGACAGGACAAACGGGAACGATGAGGAGATCGATGCCGATCAGGTTATTCGTGATTACGAGGAACAGGAGCCTGCCGCTCTGGGGCAAGATGAGGATCAGGTAGAGGTGGAATGGTATGAGCAAGCGAAACAGGATACAGGGGAACCACCGGAGACTCTTTTGACCGGAGGCGATATCGATGCGGATTGGAGGCAGGCCCATTTCGGTGGGGATGAGGTGGTCGGTGGATCTAACCCGACACCCGACCAAGATATCGTAGATGAAATCGGCAATGCCGTGGGGGTGACGTATGAGGACACGGAACCTCTGCGGCCTGAGGAGAAAATCGCCCAGCGCGACCAGGAGCGTTGGGAGCTCAATCCGGTCTCGTCGGAAGACTATGCAGAACGGCAAGCCACCGACGAAAAACCGTCGCAAGTCGAGACCAAACAGAACGTACTCAAGGATGAGGCGCCCTCGTTTAAAAAGCGACCTAAACGAAAGTAGCGTGAGCCCGGAAATGATCGATTGGAGGTGGTTATGAAGGGTTTGAGATCCGCGGTTCTAATTTATATCTCGATTGTCTCTATCTGCGCTCTCGTTTTGGTCGTCTCTTACCTGTCCGTTGAATCTTCGTCAACACCTCAAACGATTCCGGCGTCAGCCGGCGCGGGACAGGATGACCCAGGTCCTCCGATCGCGGCAGGAACCGTGGCATTGGTCGTCTATACCATTTCAATTCCCGAATACAACCTCACCATCCCATCCAACTTCAGCCGGTTCGCGTTCGGCCAAGAAGAACTCCTGCCCCACCTTGAAAAGGCGATCACGGGAATGAAAAAAGGTGAAGTCAAACGAGTCGACCTCGGTTCCCAAGAGACATTCGGCCCATACGATGAATCAAAGCAGATAGAGATCAGTAAGGATCGTTTGCCGGAAGACGTTGAGCCGGGAATGATGCTGTCCATGGAAGACGGGACACCATGCATGGTCGTAGATCTGTCGGAGAACACGGCCACAATAGACTTCAACCATCCATTGGCCGGAAAACGAGTGGTCATCGACGTGAGAATTTTAGACGTCGAGGTGCCGCCTGGCGATGGGTTGCATCCGCTACAGGAGGACGGGACCGGCATACAGCTTCGAGTTTGATATCGCACAGGCTGCATTTCGTGCGCTGTTTTTCAAGAGGGTGCCGGCCGCTTTCCCAACGGGTAGGCGTTTCTGAGATGGAATCCGAGCCTAAAGAACTACCAGTGCCAATAGGCTCGCTCAAGGAGATGCAATGAGGTCCAATATGATCCCGGCTACCGGCACCCGTGTTGAGCGGCAGACTGCCGCTCAACACAACTTGCGCATCCGCCGACAGACCGAGCGGAGTGTTGCAAGGCACTATGCCAAGAGTCACTATGAAATCACGCGCCGACTGCGCGATCTGGACCACGAATGGGACATTGAACGTGTCCTCGAAATCAACGCCGCATCGGTCTCATTGATCGGTCTGATCGCTGGGGCCATATGGCACCGGCGTGCGTTTGTAGTTCCTGCCGTCGTGGCCGGTTTTCTTCTCCAGCACGCGCTGCATGGGTGGTGTCCTCCTCTTCCGCTCTTCCGTCGACTCGGATTCCGGACGGCCAGGGAAATTTATATTGAGCGAATAGCTCTAAAATTTCTGCGAGGAGATTTCAAGGATTTCTGTCAGGAGGATGTCGGAAATGCCGGTCCACTTATGGCGGCTGCGAGCAAATAAGAAGCGAGAGGACGACCGATGCCAGTGAACAACACCATACGGCGGCTCTATCAATGCGGGCAAAGCCCTTGGCTGGATAATCTCACCAGAGACATGATCACCAGCGGAAGACTCAGGCGATTAGTCCGTGAACAGGGCCTCCGGGGAATTACGGCCAATCCGACCACATTCTGCGCCGCGTTGGCAAGCAACGACTACGACAGCGATATACAAGAATTGGCAGAGCAAAAGAAAACCACGCGGCACATCTTCGAAGCCCTGCTGATCCGGGATGTTCAACTTGCCTGCGACCTGTTGCGGGAAGTCTACGAATCGTCGGATGGACTGGACGGTTTCGTCAGTTTGGAAATTGCGCCGCACCTGGCTTACAACACGGACGAGACGATGATCGAAGCGCGCCGATACAGAGAGCTCGTCGATCGACCGAATCTGTTCATCAAAATTCCCGCCACGGAGGCCGGCATTCCGGCGATCGAGCAACTCTTGTGTGAAGGAGTGGCTGTCAACATCACATTGTTATTCTCCATTCAGAGCTATCAAGCGGTGATCGAGGCCTACCTGTCCGCTCTCGAGCGAAGAGCCACCGATAACCTCCCACTGCGGCCGGTCGCCTCAGTGGCCAGCTTCTTCGTGAGTCGAATCGATACATTGGTCGATCGCCTGTTGATCCGGCGCATTCCGTCCGCCCATCGCGAATCAGAATCATTGCCGTCTCGGCTATTGGGACGAGCGGCGGTGGCCAACGCGAAGCTGGCCTATCACACCTTCACGCAATCGTTTACGAGCGAGCGATGGAATCGGCTCGCGGCAAAGGGGGCGCGCGTTCAACGGCCGTTATGGGCCAGTGTGGGCACAAAGAACCACGCGTACGGTGACCTCTGCTACCTCGAACCCCTCATCGGTCGGGAGACGGTCGTCACCATGCCTGAGAAAACCTGGTCGGCTTTCGTCGATCACGGGCAGGTCAGGGAGAATGCCGTGGAGGCCGACCTGGATGCGGCGTCGCAAGTGATGCGGGATTTAGAGACAGTCGGAATCAATCTTAACTGTGTCGTATGGCAGCTTGAGCACGAAGGCGTTCAGCAGTTCGTCGATTCATTCGATGCGGCTCTCGCCGCGTTGGAAACGAAGCGGACGCAAGCATTGGGAAATGCCGCGGAAGCGGCGGCGCGGTGAGGACGAATAGCGTCGCTCATCATCATGAGGGAGAAGCGACATGGTGAAGGTCGCCATCAATGGGCTGGGGCGAATCGGTCGGGCAACATTCAAGATAGCGGCCGGCATTCCTGAACTCGACGTCGTCGCGGTAAATGATCTTATTTCTCCGGACAACCTCGCCTATCTTCTGAACTACGATACGATCTACGGGCGATTCCCCAGCAGAGTCAAAGCCGGCGACGGAATGTTGACCATGAACGACCGATCCTATCGCGTCTTGGCCGAAGGCGACCCGGCTCGGCTACCGTGGGGCAAGTTGGGAGTCGATATCGTGTTTGAATGTACGGGGCGATTCAACGCCAAGGACGAACTGGCACGGCATCTTCAAGCCGGCGCCAAACGCGTGATTCTTTCTGCGCCGGCCAAAGATCAGGACATTCCCATTGTCGTATATGGCGTGAATCCCTACCGAGAGGCGGACGGGCCCATTCTCTCCTGCGCGAGCTGCACGACAAATTGTATCGCGCCTATCGTGGAGATCATGGATCGGCGATTGGGAATTCAAAAAGCCGTCATGAATACCACGCATGCCTACACGGCCAGCCAAGCCATCGTTGATAAACCAAACAAAAAATGGCGCCGAGGTCGGGCGGGCGCGATGAATCTCGTCCCCTCCAGCACCGGGGCGGCTGCGGCTACCACGCGCGTGCTGCCGCAGCTCAACGGAAGATTTATAGGCACTGCCGTCCGGGCTCCCGTTCCGATCTGTTCCATCGCCGATGTCGTCATGGTGACCGAGCAGGCGACCTCCGTCGAACGTGTCAATGCGATCTTTCTGGAAGAGGCTCGGAGTGAACGATATCAAGGAGTGGTCGGTGTGACCGAAGAACCGATCGTCTCTTCCGACATCATTCACGATGCTCGCGCTTCCATCGTCGACCTCGATATGACTCAAGTGGTCGACGGCAATCTGGTGAAGGTCATGAGCTGGTATGACAATGAGTGGGGTTATGCCAGCCAGATGGTGCGCCAAGCCATGAGCATGGCGCTGATCGTTCCGGTTGAACCGACGTTGTCCTCGCACCATTGAGATCATGCTCCCGCTTTTCTCGAATCCGTCTTCCCCGTCACAGCGCCAAGCGAGGAGGTTGCATTCATGTTTGCGCCGAGGTTCCATGAATTGCCGGGATTGTTGATTCCGATCACCCAGGGTAGAAAGAAAAAGGGCCCATGAGTCTTCGAGACTATACGCGCAAGCGAGATTTCACCAAGACGTCCGAGCCGCTTGGGAAAAGAGGGCGAACCGCCGGCAAGTCGGAAGGACTCTTCGTCATTCAGAAACATGCGGCACGACGTCTCCATTACGATTTTAGGCTTGAGCTTGGAGGGACCTTGAAAAGTTGGGCGATCCCCAAAGGGCCAAGTCTCAACCCTGCCGATAAGCGGTTGGCGGTTCATGTGGAAGATCATCCGCTGGAGTACGCCGGTTTCGAAGGCGTGATTCCGCCCAAACAATATGGAGCCGGCGCGGTGATGGTATGGGATCAGGGACGATGGAAAGCCGAAGGAGATGCTCTCGCCGCCTATCGCAAGGGACGGTTGAAGTTTAATCTGGACGGCACAAAATTACATGGCGGATGGAGTTTGGTTCGCATGGCTCAGGGCCGGGATGCCGACGGGAAAAATTGGCTGCTGATCAAGGAGCGAGACGGGGAGGCCCGAACGAACGGCAACGATGTGACGACGGTTCAGACACGGAGCGTGAAGAGCGGGATGGATCTGGAGGACATCGCGGAGGCTAAAGCAGATGTCTGGCACTCAAACAGACCGGCTGACCGGAAGGGGAGTGAGCCCCTCTTACGGGGCGCTCCCGTGCCGCGTCAGCAGGTGGGTGTTTCAGGAACAACATCTTCGAGAACGGACGATACGCAGGCACGCTTTCCTGATTGGATCCGGCCTCAATTGGCCACGCTTGTCGATACGATTCCGAGGGGAAACGAATGGCTTCATGAATTGAAGTACGATGGGTATCGCATGCTGTGCCGTATTCAGAAAGGCACGGCGCGTTTGTATTCACGAAACGGTTTGGAGTGGACGCACAAGCTGGGCGCGCTGGCGGCAGCCGCGAGCAAGCTTCCGGTCACAGAGGCCTGGCTGGATGGGGAAGTCGTCGTTCTTTTGCCCGACGGCTCGATGAGTTTCCAAGCCCTTCAAAATTTTGTTGACGGCATGACCGGCGGCCAATTGGTGTATTACCTGTTCGACCTGCTCTATCTCGACGGAGAAGATTGTCGGGGGAAGTCTCTCCTCGAACGCAAGGGTCGACTGGCCTCGATGCTGGAAGGCGAACCCAAGCAGGGGGTGTTGCGGTACAGCGCGCATATTGTCGGCCAAGGGGAGACCATCTTTGATGAAGCCTGCCGTCGAAATATGGAGGGCTTGATTTCGAAACGAGGCGACGCTGCCTACGTCTCCGGACGTCATCGCAACTGGGTAAAGGTGAAATGCCAACGTCGGCAAGAGTTCGTCATCGTGGGCTTTACCGATCCGTCCGGGGCACGGCAGGGATTTGGCGCCTTGCTGCTTGGTGTGTACGAAGAGTCTGGGGCACTCAAGTATGCCGGTCGAGTAGGCACGGGCTTTTCAGAGGAAGGCTTGATAGGATTGCACCGCAGGCTCAAAAAGCTCGCGCGATCACAAGCCCCTGTCATCAATCCGCCGTCCGGGTATGACGCCAAAGGCGTGCATTGGGTGCGCCCGAAGTTAGTGGCGGAAGTGCGTTTTGCGGAGTGGACTCAAGAGGGACTCTTGCGTCATGCGGCCTTTCTTGGGCTGCGCCCGGACAAATCTCCACGCCAAGTCGTGCGGGAAGAGGCCCATTCAACGTCGGCCCTCCTTCAGGCGCCTGCCCAACCAACCGAAACTTCATCACGATCCCCACGATCCCATGGACGCCGGCGGTTCGCCGCAAAGGCACGGGTGAATCTCGAGACGTCCCGTAGCACCAAGATTGCGGGCGTGACGCTCACCCATCCCGATCGGGTGCTGTTTCCGAGCATCGGGGTCACGAAACTGGAGTTGGCTCGGTACTATGAAGGCGTCGCCGAATGGATTCTGCCGCATCTCAAGAACCGTCCGCTGAGCTTGGTCCGTTGTCCCGAAGGACATGAAGGCGGGTGCTTTTACCAGAAACACGTCACGGAACAGGTCGCTCCCGCGGTCAGTCGGATCGTCATCCAGGAGAAAGACGGTTACGCCTGCTATATGATCGCAACGTCTCTTCCAGCCGTCATATCGCTCGTTCAGATGGGGGTATTGGAGTTTCATACGTGGGGATCGAGTCGGAACCGACTCGATCGCCCGGACCGCATGATATTGGATCTCGACCCGGACCCGGACTTGCCTTGGAAAAAGGTGATTGAAGCTGCGCAATTGACGAAAACATTGCTCGATAGCCTTGGGCTCGTCTCGTTTGTGAAAACCACAGGTGGAAAGGGTTTACACATCGTCATCCCCTTGCAGAAAACAAAAGGTTGGGAGGAGGTCAAGGCGTTTTCGAAGAGGGTCGCCGAACACTTGGCGCATGTCGTCCCGTCTCTGTTTACGGCCAATATGGCTAAACGCGCGCGTCGCGGGAAAATCTATATCGATTATCTCCGCAACTCCTATGGGGCGACGGCCGTGGCGGCCTATTCCACGCGGGCCAGGCCCGGAGCTCCCATAAGCGTTCCGCTTGCCTGGGACGAGCTACCACGAGAAGTATCGCCCCATCGCTTTACTGTTCAGAACATCCTGGAACGTCTTCAGCAACTGCGCCAAGATCCTTGGATCGACTATTCCAGGGTCAAACAACACATTTCCGTCCGCATGACAGCCATGCTGCGACTCGAGCAGGAAGGTACTCGGTCTTCGGGATAGGACTGGACCGTCTCGCCGGCAACTCCGACACGAATAGCACCCCGGATACTGTTTCTTTTATGCGCCAGGATACTTTTCTAGGCGTTCTCCTAGGTGTGTCCGCGGTCATTGCAGAGTAAGTTGTGAACGAAAGAATGGAATGATCATCAGCGAGCAACGACTATGGAAAAGATGAACGAGAGACGAATTGGACTCTGAGAGACAAGTTGGCCGTTGCGGTGAATGACGAAGGACAGCGAGATGCCGCGGGACACTCCCATACTACGCATGTGTCAGCGCAGTTACTCATAAAATGCACTCGGATGGCTTTGCGGCGCATATCTTGCCTTTGTACAGCATACTGACAGGCAGGTGTAGACAGCCAATGATGAGGGCCTAGTCTCAGCACGAAGAGGATCCAATGACCAAACCACATCACCCGCAAAACAATGGCAGCAACAGACAGACCCGCCCCGTAACGGGGAGACTCAACGTCGTGCTGGTTGTGGCTGGAACAGTCAGCGCATTAAGCCTCATTCCAGCGCTCACAACACAAGGGGCATCCGGAACCGGAGGGGGCGAAACATCGCAACAGGCAGGGCAACAAAGCCTGGGACTGCGAGGGGGAGAGTCGTCAAACGTGATCATGGGTGGGCCGGAAATTATCGTGGGAACCATTGAGCACATACAAGGGAACGAATTCGCGATTCGCGGAAATCAGGGCCAGCATGTTCGTCTAAACGTGACCAAAGACACCAACAAGGTTTGTAGCTATAGCGACGGTGCGAGAGTGACGACAGGCCATGGACAAGTTCGAGAACAGTCCGAGATTCCACCGACTCCCGCCATGGAGGAGGCTGCTGTGTCCGGTCGCTCGATGGGGGAGCAGCGACAATCGCATCAGCGGCAGGCTTCTGAAGGAGGACAGGCCTCCACGCCACGGCAAGACCCATCACAGATGAAAGCCGTGGTAGGCACGACGGATTCGGAAGCAAAGAAGGATGCGGCGAAAGGGTCAGGTTTTTCGGTTGGTCCATGCGAATTCAAAGTGGGAGATCAAGTCAGAGTCGAGGGGTCGGATATGGGAACGGTCACCACCATTAAACAGCTGAGCAGCCGATCGTTATCAACGAAATGATCACAACCAAGGACATGGCAAATCATGGCACAGACATTCGAAGGAAAGCGTAAAACCAAAAGTAAGGCCAAGGTGGCTTCACCTATGCAGGCGGAAGAAGACAACCAACTGTTACGTGCGTCTCCGATGCCCGCTCGCCCTTCCGAACGGGAGCAGGCGAGTGCCTCGCGCTCTCCTTCACGGACGCAGCCGAATATGGAGAGTTCAACCGGTCCGTCCGATGGAGCCGCTTCGGCACGGTATGGCGGCGATCTCGAACCGCAAGGTGGTATGGAGTCCGATGATGGCAGAGGAGCGGATATGTCCATTCAGGCTTCTCGGGATGAGCGTACGGCGAGAGCCACGGGAGAGGATGCTCATAGCCGTATCGCGGAACGTGCGTTTTTTTTATATGCGGAGGGCGGCTTCCAACATGGACATGATCTTGATCATTGGTTGGAAGCCGAGCGGGACATCACGATTCGGTACTGAACGGTCACATTAACTACAAGGAGGTCATCACGATGGGTTACGATCAGTATGATAATGGAGAGAATGCGGGATGGTCGGCTTTCATCGCGGGGGCATTCATCGGCGCCGGCGTGGCGCTTCTGCTTGCGCCGCAGGCCGGTTCTGAACTGCGAGGCATGTTGCGAAACTATGCCTCCGATGCCAAGGATGAGCTTGTCGAGCGTGGTCAGGAAGCGTGGGATGCCGCAGTCGAACGTGGCAAGGACTATTACGAGAAAGGGCAGGAAACTTTAAATGAAGCTGGCCGAACGGCCAAGGAGTTTGCGAAGCAGGGAAAAGATAAAATGGCGGAAGTGGGAAAAGAAGCCACGCAATCACGCGGGTAAGGTTTTCGAACGATCGGGTGCCGCCCATACATGAAGGAGAATTCCATGCGCTTTATGGCGATGCTTTTGACGGTAGGTGTCATGCTTGGCGCAGTAACGGCTTGTCAATCCACCACGGGAAAGACAATGGGGCAAACGGTCAGTGATGCCTCGATCAGCACGGCTGTTCAAACCAAGCTGACCGGCGATCGGGTGTCGAATTTCACCCGGGTCGATGTGGATACGGAACGCGGAATCGTTCAATTAAGCGGAGTGGTGCCGTCTTGGGAACATAAATCTCGAGCTGAGGAACTGGCTAAGCAAGTGAATGGAGTCAGACAGGTGAACAACAATCTCCAAATTCAGGCCTCTCAGGATCCCGACCGGTCGACGGTAAAGTAGTCGATCGTAAAGTCAAAGAGATCCTGTATGACCCACACGATCAGCCAGCCCATATGATGCAGCATCGCCATCGTATGGGCGGGCCGACGTGATGGATGACGGTAAATAGGGCTGCCCTCAAGCTCAGTTCTCTCGCAATTAACGCTCTCCTTTGGTTTCCAGTAAAGGCTGAGTCGCAAGCCCGTGTGAAGCAAACCTCTGCCAATAACGTTTTTTCTGTTATGGATGGAAAAATCGTGACGAGCTGCGCATATAAACCTCGTAGTGGCCATAGAGCGGTTTCACTGGGATGACTGATACCGCCATGAGGAAAAAAGCTCCAATGCCCCCTTCACAAGGGCGAGCAGACTTGCAGATAGGCGACGGCTCTTTCAGCCGACGTGGTGAGCATAAATAGCTAGTCCCATACCTTCACTCTCACATGGGAGACAAGGCCTTATGAGCGATCGATACATCAGCCTCGTCGGACGTTTGCTATTGGGAATGATTTTTGTCATATCAGGATTTCGGAAAGTGGCCGACCCAGGAGGAACGCAAGTATTTATGGAGGCCATGGGGATAGCCTGGGCCACGACATTCTTCTATTTAAGCGCGATCGCGATCGAACTCGTCGGAGGGGTTTCCCTGCTGCTCGGCCTTTGGAGTCGAATCGGAGCGGCACTGCTGGCGCTGTTCATGATTCCCACGACGTTGATCTTTCATGCCAACTTCGACGACCCTAATCAGACGATCCATTTCATGAAAAATCTCGCCATGATTGGTGGACTGTTATATGTCTACGCCTACGGGCCTGGCAACTTGAGCATAGATGCGGGGGCGCAGCGTACGCTGACAACGACCGATCATGTGACCATCAAGCAGGCAGTCAACCAGTGAGAGCCGCTATTGTTTGATCATCATTAGTCTTAAGTTATGCAACAAGCCGGTTAAAGGAAGGTTCTTCCTGACGCAAGTATACAGGCCTCAAGACCCCTTGAGGGAGTGCTTGTTTCGACACCTGCGTCGTCCTCTGAATCACTCGTGCTACTCGGGGGCCACCTGCAATCTCTTAATGTGCGAAGGTTCTCCTCGGCGCTGTCCGCGCGTTTCTGTTTTTGGCCAATATCATATTATTGTCCGATGAAAGGAGCGATCACGGATGGAGCCGGGATAAAGGCTGGCTCCATCCGAAGAATAGAGGCACTCGATCGTCCACCACGCGAGAACTGGTCGTCCCATTCTAGGGGCTATTAAGGAGCGGCCTCTGGGTCTTTCAAATCTCGGCGATCAGTGCTGCCCTGTCCATGGATCGAGAGAACATGGTTTTTGTCATCGACTTTAGCTTCAATTTGATCGCCTGGTTTGATGGGGCCTGGCTGTTGTGTGGACTGCGCGACATGTAGTTTGACTTCTTTTCCGTCTGATTTCTTGACGAAATAATATTCCCCCTCAATCCTCGACAGTTCTCCGAGGACCAACTTTCCCTCCTTACTATCTTTCATGCTGCCTTTCATGTGTTCTGTCCCTGGAGGCGCCCCCTTCGGTCCCGATCCTTTACGGTCTTCTGCCAACGCAGGCAAAGTCATTATGCTGGTAAGGAAAAACAAGAGCATGATCATCACGACATACTTGCCGTGCACTTTACATAACATATGGGCCTCCTACGTTGAGAATGGGAAGAGTTCGACATGGTTGTATTGTACGTCGGCCGACTGCGATACGATGCTAGGTTGCCCCCTAGTCAATGAAAGGGTCTCGATCATGGCTCATACGGGCACCGCTTATCCATTCACGATAGTTCCCCCGTTTGGATGGAGCACCTGACCAGTCATATAATCGGCATCCGCGGATGCCAGGAATACATAACTCGGGGCCACTTCTGCCGGTTGCCCCGCTCGTTTCAGTGGAACATCGGATCCGAATGAGGCCACCTTATCCGGAGGGAAGGTCGATACGATGAGGGGAGTCCAAATCGGTCCGGGGGAAACGGCATTAACGCGAATCCCGTTCTCGACCAAGGATAACGCTAAGGATCTGGTGAAGGAAACGATCGCGCCTTTCGTGGATGCGTAATCGAGCAGCTTCGGACTGCCTTTATACGCCGTCACCGACGTCGTATTGATGATCGAGGCTCCTTGCCGAAGGTGGGGAAGCGCGGCCTTTGTCAGGTAGAACATTGAGAAGACATTGGTGCGGAAGGTGCGCTCCAGCTGAACGGCAGTAATGTCGCCGATGGAATCCCGAGGATGTTGTTCGGCGGCATTGTTCACGAGAATGTCCAGCCGGCCATATGTCGTGAGGGTCTCACTCACGCATTCGATACAAAATGCCTCATCGCCGATGTCGCCTCGCAGGGCGATACACCGTCTTCCTAGTTCCTCTACGAATCGCTTGGTGTCTTCCGCATCTTTATCTTCGCTGAGATAGACGATGGCGAGATCGGCGCCTTCTCTTGCGAACGCAAATGCCACGGCACGACCGATTCCGCTGTCGCCTCCGGTAACAAGAGCCACTTTGCCTTGCAACCTGTCGCCGATCTTCTCCTGGGAAGTCTCCCCCGTGGAGATCGGTCGAGGCATCATTCTGGATTCCTCTCCTGGTCTGGCCTGCTGTTGCGGAGGACGCTGGACTTTACTCATCACAATCCCCTGTGAGTCTGACGAGCCATAGGTCAGGAAATCGGACGATCGTTTGGCCTCATGCAAGCGCGGGAACAGTCGGGGTGGCTGAGCGTTGCATCCGGCGCTCGACGGTCTTCCAACACACATTTTCGAAAAACGATTCGATATAAGACCCCCGTTCCGAAGGCTTGTAGTCCAGAATAAACGCGTGTTCCCATACATCCATGACAAGGAGCGGAATGAATCCGGCAATGTTGCCGGATTCATGTAGCGTGATCCAATGATTGGTCAGCCGTCCGTTGTAAGGATTGAGATAACAGACCGCCCAGCCGACTCCACGCATCTTGCCGACCCCAATGAAATCGACCTTCCATATGTCATACGTCCCGAAACTCTCCACGGCCGCTTGTCGAAACGGTGACTCTGCCGGTGGATCAGGCGATCCATGCATCATGAGATTGCCGAAGTAGTATTCGTGCAAAACCATGCCGTTATATTCAAAACCATAGCGGCGCTTCAGTTCTGAATAGCCAGGCTGTTCTTCTTGATCGATTCGGCCGTCGGCCAAGAGGTTCCGAATGCGGGTAGTCAGATTGTTGGCTTCCTTTACATAGCCTTCATAGAGCGCAAAATGCGTTTCGAGAGTCCGGTCGGATATGCCCTGTAATCCATGGAGGTCATAGGTTTTGGCTTCGTACAATCGAGGAGAAGATGAGACGTGCATGTGGAACCTCATTGAATGTGAGTGAGTGATGTCGGTTGAGAACTTGAGGTGTCGCGGGAAGCAATCTCTTCCTGGATGGTCGGTTCAACGTTCCGAACGAGTTGCAAATGAAATCTCGTGTAAGTTGCCGTGAAGAGTGTCCGAACGACGAAGGGCATGATGCCGAAGGCGGCCACACAGGTCACGACGGCAAGCGAAAATACCGTCGCCCACAACGAGGGGCCGGTTCGCTGCAATTCGGGCAGCGCTGTCACTAGGAGAATATTACAGAGAATGAGAAGGAGCAAAACACTTCCCGTCCCACGCCAGAGCAGGGTCCATCCGATGCGAAGGGATTCAGAATAGGTCGGAACCGCGGCGAATGAAGATCTCATGAGTGTGCTCCAACGAAGGGGATGGACGAAGTGGATGGTGGCACCGGGGTGGATGAAGGAGGAAGCGGAGTAGGTCCTGGTTTGGGAATCGGACCTGGTACGGGTTTGGGAATCGGATCCGTGGGGCCAGGACTGGGTTTTGGTAAAGGATCCGTTTGGGCCACCGGGTAAGAAGGCGCCGACGTACCGTGAATGATGGCCAGTAGTATGATCGTCGAAGAAATGTGGCGCATATTCTCCCTCCTCCGGGCGTACGAAAAATGTCCGCTCTCAACGCAAGCCACGGTGAGAGGTCGAGATCGACTCCCGGACGTCCGCAGCAGAGTATCCGGCTCTGATCAGATAGGCATCATGTATCGGCGTCCCCCCGGTCGAGAGGGATTCAATAAAAATTCCCTCCACTTTGAGTGGAGGTTCAGTACATCTGATTAGACTCACCGGCACGACTAGTGCTTCTCAACGGGCATGTGCATTGGTCATTTCTTGGCACAATGCCGCGCACCGGCGGCATTCCTCAGCGCATTGGCCGCACAGCGGATGTTGGGGGGCATGTTGCTCACACACATGGGCGCATTGTTCGCAGACATCCGCACAGAACCGGCACATGTCCTCGGACCATGAGGATACTCGACTCAACCATTGTGCCGTCAGCATGCAAATGTCGGCACAGTCTCGACACAACCGAATGCACCGCACCATGAGTTCATGGAGTTCATGATCATCCTGATGTTGACCCATGCCGATCATGTCATCAGAGCAGGTTTCGCATATCTGAGCACAGGACAAACAGGCTGTAACGCATTGCTTCTGTTTTTCGGTCAGCGAGCGATTATCATGATGCATAAATGGCCTCCTGTTTCAGGTCCATGGGAAATCTAAAATTCGATGACACAGTTCCGGCACGCCGGTTCTTCATTGATCGTCACGGGAACCTTTGCGATTCGCTTTCCGCGCTCGTCCTGGGAGCTTGACTTCTGCCCGGCGAGCCTTGCTGAGGCCGATGGCGATCGCCTGTTTGCGGGAGGTGACGTTTCGTTTTCCTCGCTTGAGATCGTGCATTTCCTCCTTCACGAATTCGCCTGCTTGTGTCGTGGGCGCTTTCCCCTCTCGCTTGGCTTTCTCGGCTCGTCGTCTGGGTCGTGCCGTAGGCATCATGTGCTCCTTGTTTCCCTGTCTCCATGAAGCGCGGAAATCATGATTTATTGTAAAGCGACAACATGGGACCGCTGAGTCCTCATGGTATCCATGAGATGCTGTAAGGATTCCGACGGAGAACTCTCGTAAGAATAGAGAACCGGGTACCGATGCTGCAGCTCCACAAATAACCGCCCGTGATGATCGAGCGGAATATCGGCGAGAGTGGCCATCGACGTGAGATACTCGCCGCGACCTTGCGCAACATCGCGTTGAAGATTGTTGAAATTGTGCGCAATAAATGCCCGCAATTGCTGTTCGTTTTTAAACAAAGAACCGGGGGTCGTACTGGAGGTAAACTCTTTCGAGGGTTGAGTAAGTTCCCCGGTGGCTTGCGTTGTTCCATTGGAAACCGCCGTGGTGGCATCAAAAGGCGCTTTCACTAACTCCCGAGTGGCATCGCAGCCTAAACACCCGCTTAGCCCAAGGATTAACACAATATGTCGACAATAGAGGGGTCTCATGATCAACCTCATAACAACGTTGTGGGCCTGCCGATGTTTCTTGTTCTCGCTGACCGGTTCGGAATGGCGACAAAATGTATCGGCTCGCCTAGTCCTTCATTCTCTCTTTCAATTCTTTTGCTTTCCCTTTTCCCTTCTCCATCGCTCCTTTGATATCGCCCTTCGCCCGCTCTCCTGCCGCCTTCATGTCATTGCCCTTGGCTTCTTCCTTTAACTCCTTCGCTTCACCCTTGGCTTCTTCGATCTCGCCCTTCACCTGTCCTTTCGCATTCTCCATCTCGGCCTTGGTTTCACCGGCATTACCCGTCGTCGCCATGCCCATGACGCAGACCGTCGCCGCCAGACATCTCATCACCAATTTCATCGCATCCTCCTTTTCAATAAACGATCAAGCTGGATGAATCAGTAACTGATCATACCGGGATGAAGAGGCACGAGGGACTAGGATTGTCCCGAGTGAACTTCATAAATATAAACATCGTGTCGTGCCATGCACGTCGTCCGGCGGAATGCGTCAATCCTGTTAGCGCTTGAATTGGGCCGGACGCGAGAGGACATCTCCCTTGAACAGGTTGTATAAGTAAAACAGAAAGGGAAGGAGGACGACGGATCCTACCAGCAGGCTCGCCAGCAAAATGTCCAATGTTCCGTGAGGGGCCGCATCATAGATCGTAACGGAAGGCTCAACGAGATAGGGGTATTGCGCCAGAGCCCAGTTCCATACGATAGCGACGGCTCCGACTCCCGCCAGGAATCGAGCCAGAATATCGCGTTCGGTGATCAACGCCCAGAGGGCTCCCACATGTACCAGCGCGGTCGCCACGGTGGAGGCGCGACCCAACGCCGTTCTTGCCAAATCTTGATAGATTTCCGGCGCTCCTTCCTGGGCGAGGAACAGGACGATGGTCGCTAGTATGGCGACAAGCACCCCGCTCGCCATGGCCCGGTGTCGAAACAGACGGCGCAAGGTGGGCTCTCGACTCTCGAGGACCAGATACACCGCGGCGAGGTAGGCGACCAAGGCCGTCGTGAGGAGACCCACTGCAATAGGAAACGGCGCCAGCCAAGGATCGACGAAGGTTTCTCGGATCGTGTCGGTCGGCCCGGATGCGCGTCCCGATGCGATCGCTCCAAGGATCAGGCCCAACATGGCAGGGGTCAGCAAGCTGGACCAGGCGAATATTCGATG
The DNA here is from genome assembly GCF_001458775.1 of Candidatus Nitrospira nitrificans. Lineage (NCBI taxonomy): Bacteria > Pseudomonadati > Nitrospirota > Nitrospiria > Nitrospirales > Nitrospiraceae > Nitrospira > Candidatus Nitrospira nitrificans. Next base: position 38,919 of record NZ_CZPZ01000035.1, on the reverse strand, counting down.
CCAGATCAGCGGCGCACCCGTGAATCCGTCCGGACGCGATGTGATGTCGTGAGTTTGAACGGCGAAGGCGGTCCCCCGCAACACGATTCCGATGAGCATCAAACTCAGCGGGATATGGAGTCTGACGGAGATTACGCTGAAGGCCGGCGGGAAAGCCGTGAATAGAATCACGACGGCGATGATGAGCCAGACATGGTTGGCTTCCCAGATCGGACCGATGGCCTGATCGATGAGCGCGCGTTGAGACCGCCCTTGACGACCCATGGCAAAGAGAGACCAGATCCCTGCCCCAAAGTCTGCTCCACCGAACAACAGATACAAAGTCAGGGCGCCTACCAGCGCGGCGGCAACTATGAGCTCATACGAGAGCATCGCTCGACTCCTTCCTTACTGTATGTTCCGCAGAGGAAGAGGCGACGTCGGCGGCGGCAATGTGACGCCGGATAGCCCAGACGACGACTGCCGCCAGGAGCAGATACAAGAGAGTGAAAGTCAGCATGGGAATCCAAAGGCCCGGCATGGGAGTCACAGCCTTCGAGGTGCGCATGAGTCCCTGTATGATCCATGGTTGGCGGCCGACTTCGGTCACGACCCAACCGGCTTGGATGGCGATGAATCCCGACGGGGCGACAACGATCAACGTGCGTAAAAGCCCTCGATCCTTTTCAAGACTTCCTTGTCGCCGGCGTACATTCGCCCAGATTGCCACTCCCGCCATGACTAGCCCACAGCCCACCATCAGTTGAAAGGCCACATGGGTGACGGCGACGGGAGGCCACTCTTCAGGGGGGATCTTGTCAAGTCCGAGAACGACAGCCTGAGGATCGCCATGCAACAGGAGGCTCAACCCGCGAGGGATCGTCAGCGCATAATTGACTGTGTGCGTAGAAGCGTCCGGAAGTCCGAACAGCACGAAATCCGCTCCGGCTTCCGTAACGAAGAGCGCTTCCATCGCGGCCAGCTTGGCCGGCTGATGAGCGGCGACCGCCCGAGCGATCAGATCTCCGCTGAACGGTTGAAGGACGGCAGGAATACCGCCGACGACGAGAGCGATGGCCAACGCCTGTCGGTGAAACCGATCGGACGGGCGTCGCAAGAGAAAGAATGCATGGATGCCGGCCACGAGAAAGCCGGTCGCCGCGAAGGCCGCAAGCAACATATGAACCGTTTCATGGAAGGCAAGCGGGTGCAACAACGGGACCAACGGACGGACATCGGCGATTCGCCCGTCAATGATATCGAAACCGGTCGGGGCATTCATCCAGGCGTTGACCGTGACGACAAAAATCGCGGAGGCCATCCCGCTCGCCGCGACGACAAGACCGGCAAGAAAGTGCGCTCGTGGTGAGATGCGCGACCAGCCATACAGATAGATCCCGAGAAAGATCGCTTCCGTGAAGAACGCAAACCCTTCGAGGCCGAAGAGGGGGCCGATGACAGGACCGGCCCGCTCCATGAACGAAGGCCAGAGCAAGCCGAGTTCAAACGAGAGGACGGTTCCGGACACGGCGCCGACGGCGAATAAAATGGCGGTGCCCTTCGACCAGCGCTTGGCAAGGGCGAGATAGGTGTCGTCCCGCGTCTTGAGCCATTTCCACTCGGCAGTCGCCGTCAACACCGGCATCGCAATGCCCAACACGGCAAAGACGATGTGAAAGCCCAAGGACATCGCCATTTGAGAGCGGGCAGCCATAAGATCCGACATCATAACCCTGTCGTGTCCTGACTCGTGAAGGTGGGTCGTCGGATGGGCGCTGACCGCTTCGCTTCGAGTGTGTCGTCATTTCCGTTTCAATGCGACACCCTGTTCCCATCCGTAGCGCACGGCATCTCGATACTGACTCCACAATCCCATCGTGCTTTCAACCCAGGTTCGCCGTGCGTCCGGCTCTACGCTGTTCCAGTCCGCTCTCTCATAACGCGGGTCAAGGCCGAGCTCGAATCCATGTTGGTAGGCCGGACGATATTGGTGGTATTCATAATGCGATGCCAAAAAGTTCGCCTGGTAATGGTCCTTGAAACGCGATTCGTGCGCGACGAACCTGTCGAACGCTTCCTTTTCTTGCTCGGTCGCGCGGACGATGCGTTCCTGTTTGTGTTGATAAGACGGTCGTTCTTGCGCCTGTGCGTGCGATGCGGCAAGCCGCGCATGTCCGTAGCCGTCTTGCCCGGCCGGCATCGAGATCGCCGAGACGAATGGAATCACGAGAATCAACCGCGAAGCGGTCGCGCGTTTCATGATGACCTCCTGGCTCTCAGATGAGCGAATAAGGCTGCAATACTCAACCCTCCAAGCGCCAGCCAACCGCGATAGCGATTGGCCCAAGCCTGCGGGCTATAATCGGCGGATCGGTCGTCGAACCGTCCTCTCGCGCCGTAATCGCCCGGCACGGGGGCATACAGATTGTTCGGACGATGGGGATCGATCGATTCGTGTGTTTGCTGAGCGTCGTATCCCATGCCGGCCAAATAACGGTCCAAGAGTCCGGGGATGAACTTATCGCCGATGATCGCTTTCACCGCGGAGAGTCCGATCGTGAACTCGCGTCGCGGGTGGTGCGCGACCCAGTACACGGACCGGGCGATGACTTCCGGCTGAAATATCGGCGGCACAGGTTGGGAATGGCGTGGCATGCGGGTCTTCACCCACGAAAACTGTGGCGTGTTGACCGCGGGGAGGTGAACCGTCGCCACTTGTACGCGGCTTTCATCATGAATCAGTTCCGATCGCAGCGATTCAGTAAAGCCTTGAACGGCATGTTTCGCGGCGCAATAAGCCGATTGAAGCGGGATGGCTCGATAGGCCAAAGCCGATCCGATTTGAATGATGACGCCTCGGTCGCGCGGAAGCATGCGACGCAGCGCCACGAGGGTCCCATGGACATAGCCAAGGTAGGTGACGTCGGTCACGCGTTTGAATTCATCGGTTGTCATATCCTTCACGGGGGATAGCACCGAGACCATGGCATTGTTGATCCAGATATCGATCGGTCCAAGATCGGTTTCGATCTGCGCCGCGGCGCGTTCAACTTGATCCGGATCGGCGACGTCCGCCTGGACCAGACAGGCGGTCCCACCCATTTGCTCGACATCCTGTCGAGCGCCTTCCAGTCCATCACGGCCACGTGCCAATAATCCGACCGCATGCCCGTGCCTCCCAAACTCCACGGCAATGGCGCGACCGACCCCGGCCGACGCGCCGGTGACGACGACAACCTTCCGCGTCCGGCGTTTCTCCTCGTGCTGAGTACGATTCTCCATCTTGGTCTTTCCTCTGAGCCCGTTCATGTCTCTCTTCATGTCTCTCGCACCCACTGCTGCCATCGCGGTTGCACGAACTCCTCTATGGCAATTTTTATGCAGGCTGCCACTGGGATGGCAAAGATCAGTCCGAACAGGCCGGCGATGGCGCCGCCCAGAAAGACGACGACGAGGATCGTGACCGCGCTCATGTCCGTGGAGTGACTTTGCAACCAGGGAGTCAAGATCCAGTTTTCGATGAACTGTCCGATCAGGTAGGCCGCGCTTGGCCATAGGAGGATGGCCATCCATCCGGTTTCGGCCGGCTGGCCGGCGGTCACGGCATCGGCATACTTCAGCGCCACGGCCAACGGCCATCCGACGGCTGACAGGTAGGGCACGAGGGAGGCGATGCCGGTGGCCACTCCCAGCAGGAACCAATAGGGGACATCGGTCAATGCCCACCCTATTGCATAGACGACCCCGGTGATCATCGCGATGAGGAGTCGTTCGGAAAAGAAGCCACGCACGGCCGTATCCATGCGATGCAAGACATGCAGCAGATGCGGTCGATGCGTGATAGGAATCAGGCGAACGACGGTTCGACTCATGCCGTCAAAATGCCACGAGAAGAAGAAAAAGTAGATCGGGATCAAGATCGCATACAGAGCGACATTGAACGTGACCCCCAGCAGCTGTCCCAGCAAGCCGAATGCGTGACCGGTCCCCGAGAGGAGGGGCTGGAGCGTCGCCAACGGATCATTCTGCACGCGGCCGATGAAATCACCGAAGTTGAACGACCAGCTGCTGAACAGGGACTCATACCGGTCTGAAATATTATGCGCATAGACCGGAATCTTCTGTATGAGCGTCTGGGCTTGCTCGATCAAGAGCGGCACGAGCCACAGTCCTATCCCGATGCCGGCGAGAGCCAACACGAACATCAGAACCCCGACGGTGACAGGGCGCGGAATCGACCAACGTGTGAACGCATGCCCGACAAACGGATCGACCAGATAGGCGAATAAGAGGGCGATAAACACCGGCAAGAAGACACTGCGTAATTCGTAGAGAAACCAGAGCAGCCCGGCCATGGCGACGAAAATCATCAGGTCGCGGACGGGGCGGATTTCCCATAAATGCCGGTCGATTCCGGGCTTGCTCGACCGAGCGTCCTGTGGTGGAGCAGAGGAAGCCGGCGTAGTCTCGGACGTCGGACGAAGTGGACTCATGCAATCACCGGGTCCCCGACCGTAGGACCATCACGTGACCGCACAGTACTTGGGATTGATGGATTCCGGCATCACACGTCTCCCGCGAACGCGATGGTGCTGAGCAAGGCATTTTCCGCCTGGCGCGAATCCAAGCGAGTGTGCTGCACGATGATCGGTGTATCTGATTCGATGAGACTGGCAAAATCAGTGTCGAGGGGAATCGGTTCCGGATCAGTGAGATCGTTGAAGCGGATATGCCTCGTCCGTCGTCCCGGCACCACGAGCTGATAGGGCCCCACCGGTTCACGGTCGGTGTAAAAGACCGTCATGCGGATATGGGCATCTCCATCTGAGGTGTTCAATAGGCACACTGTTTCGTGGCTGGTCATCTGTGGCGAGGGTCCATGGCTGCCGGCGGGGATATAGCCCTCGGCAATGGCCCATCGTTTGCGTCCGATACTTTCCATAGTCGCAATCACCTCACAGAAAGCCGTGCAAGCGAAGTGCCTAGTATAGGCATCGTGTCTTTTCTCCATAGGGCTCACTCTCTACGTCTTTCCTGCATCTCTGAACCATGCCTACTAGGAAGACTTGTCTCTGGATAGACATCTTGTCCGAGGAAACGGCTCATTAGATTGTGCTTCCGTACTCGTCCGTTCTGCCCTGACGGCTGTCAGTGAAGCGTTCAGCGAATAGGATTAAGAAGAGCGCGGCGTTATGTGAAAAGCAAGAAAATGGAACGTCAACCAAGCGGCCTGTGTTTTGCAGAGCCAGCGCCTATGTTTGCAGGGTGTTTGTGCCGACTTGTTTAGGGTTGGAGTCAAAATCAGGCGGGAGAGTAAATGAACGATAACAGAACATCAGCCTCTATCCGACCGATCCCAATTCCAGGAATGGGTCACGGGATCGCCATCATGATCCTTTTGGTGTCGGCCTGGGGGGGAACTCCGGTCCACGCCGAGGATCAACCAGAGATGTCGAATTCCAGGGAGGTGATCGGCAATTCAGTGAAAAGTATCGACGGGAAGAATCTCGGCAAGATCAAAGATCTGGTGATGAATTGGAGACGCGACGGGTATAGCAAATATGCCGTGTTGTCCGTCGGGGGATTTTTTGGTTTAGGCGAAGAATACTTTGCCGTGCCATGGGAAGCGTTGATGCCAAGCCATAAAAATGAACATTACGTGCTGGATATGATGGAAGAACATCTCAAAAACTCTCCAGGATTCGTCGTCTATCGCTTCTATGATCGATCGTCGGTCGCCGCCCCTCGTGCCGGTCGATCCTCCGGCGCTCAATCTGCCCACGCCCTGAAGAGGGACATGGGGTCCAATCTGAATGTCTCGGTCGCGAGATCGTTCCCCATGCAATATGCGGTGAAAGAGGAGTTCCACAGATGAACATCAGACGAACATCGTGACGCGACCAGAACATGTGGATCAGGGTCGTTCGTCCGTCAAGTGAGGTACGAAAGTCCATCCATCTAATGTGACTGGAGGTTTGTTATGAAGAGAAGTCAGCGAATGTCCTACATGATGATTGTGATGGGGATGTTAGCGATGCCGAATTGGGTCTCCGCCGAGGGGAGCCCGGGCGATGTTGATCCCGGACAAAAGATGAATCAACCGAAATCATCCGTGGAAAAACAAGCGACCGATATGACCGGGGGCCGACAAGGCGTGGTCGGACACTATGACGTCGTTCCCGTCCGTCGAGGGGAGTTGGTCGACGAAAAGGGGAAGCATCTCGATCAGATCGTCAAAAACAAGAAGGGCGAGACGTTAGGGACGATTGAAAAGTTATTGAAAGACACCAAGACGGGAAAGATCGAGTACGCGGTGCTTGAGCTCGAGGACACAAAATATCAGTTGCCGCTTCAATGGAGCCAATTTAAACACGAAGGGAGCAATCTGACGTTGAATGCCACGAAGAACGATCTGCGCCCCTCGAACAGTTCCATCCATTCCAAGGATATGTCGCCGGATGTTTCCCATTACATGGAGGAAATCAACAAGGTCCGTAGCCAGCCTAAGGCAAAGAGCGGAGATTCGACGGCAGGAGGCACGGATCGGCCGGCGGCCGCAGGTCCGATGGGTGAATCCGCGGTGGGCGGCCAAGGACCGAGCGGGACTCGCGCATTGCCCCCGGGTCCGGCCCCAGGTCATGAAGGCGACCAATCACAAACCGGAGGTCCAGGTGCCCCAGGCCTTCCGTTTAACTCTGTGGGTGGTTTTGGGTCGTCAGGCCCCCCGCCCGGTCCGGCTCCAGGCTATGAAGGCGGCCACCCGAGCAGCAAACGGTAACCCCTCTGCTGGCGCATAATGGGCATGCTCATTCTATTGCTGAATGAAAATAGATAGAAGGGAGATGTTCCATGAAAAGCAATGGCGCATTTTTGATCGGGTGCGCACTTCTTTCGGCGATCCTGAGCGGCTGTAGCCGGTATCAGGTCATCCCGGATCATTTGGCGAAACACGTCAATGCTCAATTGTCGTATGAGCAAGTCAAAAGTTCACCGGAAGGCTATCGGGGACAAATAGTCGTCTGGGGTGGAGAAGTGCTTCATGCCGCGCGCGATAGGGGAGAGACCACGGTCGAAGTGCTCGAGATACCGTTGGGCAAAGACCATTTTCCGCTGGAGGGACGAGCGTCGTCACGAGGGAGGTTCTTCGCGGTGGACAGTCGTGGTGAACTCATCGACCCGGCTATTTTCAAGGAAGGAGCCAGGATTACGGTCATCGGCGAGATTCTCGGCGTCCGGATGGAAACGACTCACAAGGCGGGGTATGACTACCCGGTGCTGGCCATCCGTGACATGACCATCTGGGACGAACGCACCAGATCGCACTACCCATTTGCCGGTTTTCATAATTATTATGGGTACGGCTATTACGGATACCGGCCTTATGTCGGGGGCGCTCGTGTGTCAGGAAGTCAATCCTAATGTACGGACCTCGGTGTATACGGCCGGATTCAAGCGCTGAAGGACTTACCGAGCCGAGTAGGTCGTACGAAACACATGTTTCGTACGCCTGTGACGGTTCGCGCTCGTCGCAATTCCTATCTCTCCAAGCCTACACGAGGAGTCATGTAGAGTCGGCGGATCAGGACCGGATTGCGGATATCATGCAGTTGCCGCCGGTGAAACATGCCCGGTGTTTCAGGCGATTCCCATGAGGTACGTTGCCGTAGCGACGGATTACGATAACACGCTGGCCGTGGATGGCCGGGTGGAACAAGAGACAATCGCCGCTCTTGAACGTCTCAATCAATCCGGACGGAAAATCATTCTGGTAACGGGCCGCCGATTGCCGGACATCCTGGATATCTTTCCGGAAATCGGACTGTGCGAGCGAGTCGTCGCGGACAATGGGGCCGCGCTTTATCGCCCCGCCACACGAGAACAGATCAGGTTGGCCACTCCGATTCCTCCGGGATTCGTCGATGAGCTTCGCCGCCGACAAGTTGCTGAGCTTTCGGTCGGGGAGTCGATCGTCGGCACGATTCGACCGCATGAGCTGACAGTGCTCGAGGTCATTCGAGATCTGGGTCTCGAATTACAAGTTATTTTCAATCGGGATGCCGTCATGGTCGTCCCGTCCGGGGTCAACAAAGCCACCGGCCTCGTGGCCGCATTGCAAGAGATGGGCTTATCTCCGCGCAACGTCGTGGCGATCGGAGACGCGGAAAACGACCATGCCTTGCTCAATCACTGTGAGTACGCGGTGGCGGTGGCGAACGCCGTGCCGACCCTCAAGGACATTGCCGATCGGGTCACCACCGGAGCGGCAGGAGTCGGCGTCGCCGAAATCATCGATGAACTGGTTGAACATGACCTCGCTGTGCCTCCGTTCAACACGAACCGCCGTAATATCCTCATCGGCATGCAAGAGAACGGCGAGGAAGTGTCAATTCCTGCCACGGGACTCAACCTCTTGCTGGCCGGTTCCTCCGGGAGTGGAAAATCCACCCTGGCTACCGGACTGCTCGAACGTGTCATCGAACAGGGGTATCAGTTCTGCGTGATCGATCCCGAGGGGGATTACGAGGGCTTTGCGGGAGCGGTCATGTTTGGGACTTCGCAACGGGGTCCGGGAATGGCGGAAATCCTCACTGCTTTGGACAGCCCGAACACGAATTTGATCGTCAATCTCGTAGGCTTATCGTTACAAGATCGTCCGGACTTTTTTCTGGCGCTGTTGCCGGCCCTTCAAGAGCGGCGGGCAAAATTCGGTCGACCCCATTGGATTCTCATCGACGAAACCCATCATTTGATGCCGCGCGATTGGCAACCGGTACAGGGTGTCTTGGCTCAAGATTGGACCGGCATCGTTTACGTCACCGTGCATCCGGACCAGATTGCAAAACCGGTCCTTCAACGGGTGGAGGCGATGGCGGCGTTGGGAGATGATCCGGGCGGCACGATCGCGCGATTGTGCGGGACGCTGGATGTGCCGGTACCTCAGATGGAACCGACGACGCTGAATCATGGTGAAGCGATCTTTTGGGATCGGCGGGCCCGCACGCCACCCTATCGGGTGCGCATCGCCCCCTGTGAAGCGGATCGTCGACGTCATCGGCGGAAATATGCCGAAGGGGAATTGCCGTCGGACCGGAGTTTCTTTTTCCGCGGTCCGGAGAATGTGTTGAATCTGCGGGCGCAGAACCTGATTTTGTTTATGCAAACGGCGGAGGGGGTCGATGAGGCCACCTGGTTGCATCACCTACGACAGGGGGATTACAGCAAGTGGATGGAAGAAGGCATTAAAGATCCCCACTTGGCTGCCGCGGTTCGGCTGATCGAGCAGCAGTCCTCCCTCAGTGCCGAGCGAAGCCGACAATTGGTGCGTTCCGCGATCGAAGAGCGGTACACCGTGTCCTCCACGGGCCCATAGGAGTTCGTACGCCTTGTCACGTTTTCATCGATCCGGCTCGTCGTCTAAACCCTCAACGAATCAATCCTTGCCAGCCGGCATACTGATCCTCGATCGGACCACATCGAACGTTGAGCGCAATGAGCGCGAGCCCGCTGACGATGCCGATCCACGTCCAACTCGGCGCGCCGCCGTCAAGGATCCAGGCAGCGAGGAGCAGCCATGCGCCGCACAGCATGTTCAACAGGCGCACCGGACGCGCGGGTTCGGCGAACGCCACCACCGAGAATGTCACGACCAGCGCCCCCACGATGTGAGTACTATCGGCAACGGCTCCGGCCAAGTGGAACGCTGTCGGCGCAGCCATCAACCAGACTCCGACCATTGTGCTCAGCCACAGGTTCCATGGGGCGGAGAACGCTTCAATGCTGTGCAGCATTTCTGAGAGCAGCGAGCGTGTTCGTATCTTTGGCTCATCCACCGCGCCGTGTTCCCCGTGCCAAAAGACGTGCCAGACACTGGCGCCCGTACGTCGCGCGCGAAGGAGAAACTGGCCGGTGGCTATCACCTCATCCAAAGCGGGAGACACCATCAGCAACATCACCACCGAGGCCACCAGACACAACGTGCACCAGTCGCCGATGCCGACCGGTTGGAGAATCACCAGGACGATGCTGGTCACACCGGGAGGGATGATGAAGACCCCGAACAGCACCACCATCCACGGCATGGTGCGCCAGCGTCGCACGCCTCCGATCAGCCCGGCCAGAGCGTCGAGCAGATATGAGAGCGCTCCCAATCCGGCATCGGACACCGGAAAGGCTTTCGAAACGTCCGAGGTGAGGACGCGTCTCGTGCCCTCGCCGAAAAAGGGGTCCCACGGATAGACGATGTGACCGAGTTGAAACGCCGCCAGATAACGAGCGAGAAAAAATCCGATCATCGCCAGGAAGACGATCGCCGATCGTTGCACCCAGCCGGAAGGGTTGTAACTCCAGCCCGGCGGAGCGCCCGAGCCGGGATCGTCGCGACCGAACTGCGGGACAATGACAGCGAACGCAATCACGAGCGCGCCGACGAGCAGATCGTTGTTGTAGACGGCGGCATTCGACGCCCAGAACACCAACGGCGCGCTCATCACCCAGAGGCCCAGTCCGCATACGGTCCAAGCCGCCCAGGCATGGCGAGCAGCGAGCGCGCTGAACAGCATAATCGCCGCGCCGCTCGCGAGATCGCTCCAGGTCAGCGCCGGGTCGATCGTGCCGAGCGCCGGCACCGTGCCGATGAGCCACAATCCGAGCAGCATGTTCGCCACATGCGGCCAGGACGGGCCGTCGGAAACGGTCTTCGATTTCAAATCGTTTTCCCGATACCAATCGACGGGGTCGGATTGAAGCGCGGCGAGCATTGTCGGCAATGTTTCGCGCAGCGAATGTCGCGGATTCCAACCGAGCAGCGCGCGGGCGCGGGAAATATCGAGGGCATAATGGTCGTCGGAGATGTCGATCATCCACGGCTTGATGAAGGGATCGGCGCCCGGCAGCAAGGTCCGGAGCCAGGCGCCAAGTTTCGCGATCGGCTTGGGAATGCGATAGGTGGTCCATTCATGACCGTGAAGCCCGCGGCTGATGGCTCGTTGGAGTTCGTCATAGCTGAGCGTGTCCGGCTCGCCGATGAGCAGGGTCGTGACCGGCGGAAGGTCCTTGCGATGCTCGACGGCGAGCACCAAGGCCTCAACCATGTCGTCCATATGCACGAAGGAGGCCCCATGCGTGAGGTCGCCCGAATACAGACGGCCGATGAGTCGCTGTTCATAGATGCGCTTGATTTGGTGTGAGATGGGAATCGAGTGGCAGTGATCATCATAGACACCGGCGATACGCAGGAGGACCACCGGCACATCCCCTCTCTCGCGCAGAATCAGTTGCTCGGTGGCGACCTTCGACTTGGGATACTCCCATTTCGGCTTGAGGGGCCACTCTTCGTTGATGCGTTCTCCCGGTTCGCACGGCGCGTGCACCAGCATGGTGCTGGAAAAGATGAATTGCTCCACCTCGAAATCGCGCAACCCGCGCAACAGCCGTTCGGTGCCGCGCACGGTGACTTGCTCATACAAGGGACTCGGCTCGCCGGAAAAACTATAGTAGGCGGCAAGATGGATCACCGAGGTAATTCGTGTATGTCCGAGCCCGCGCACTTTGTCCAACGCACTCTGCACGCTGTGATCCGAGCTCAGATCACAGTCGATGACGTGTTCGGTGTCCGGCGGCGGATGGGGCGGCCCTTCTCGATCGAACCCCATCTCGATAAAGCGTTCGCCGACGCGATCAATAAACGAGCTGCCGATGCGACCGCTGCTGCCGGTAATAATTAATGTGCCCAACCCCTGTTCAATCGTCGCTGTCTTGTTCATGCTTCCCATGCCTTCGTCCTCGACTATTCCCCCGAACCAGTCCGACCCGCTTTCGCAGGATCGTCGAAAAGTCCGAGGGCCGAAATGGTTTGTCCGCAGAGTCGCGGACAGGTCCGGATCAAGCAGGTACTGGATATGACTGTGCGCTCTGTTCTCAGCAGGGAATACTGGAGCAAACCCTAGACGTGTGAGTTCTCGCGGAAAACGTGACCGCGCCCGCCGATCAGGGCATGGTTTCTATCCGACAGGGTCCCGAAGTTTGCGGCGGCAAATCGATGTCAAATGAGCATGAGCACCGCCGAGAATCGTTCTTGGATGACCGTCGTGCGCCTTAGAGAGGCACAGAGCCGAGATATGAAAAGGCCGGCATCTGGGCCGGTTCTTGTCGCGCCCTCCTCCGGCAGGCACAACCAATCAACTCAATGAGATGGGGCAACTCGAAGGGTTTCTCAACGCACGCAAAAGTTCCTTCGAGCAGATCGCCGTGACCGTAGAACCGGTGGTCCCCGGACATGAAGATAATCGGCGTGTCCGGCCACTTGGCTCGACTCGTCTCGATAAATTGGAGGCCGTTGACTCGCGGCATGTGGTGATCGACCAAAACCACATCGTACCGTCGCTTTGTCATGGCATCGAGACCTTCGGCTCCGTCCGAGGCTGAGTAGGTATTATAGCCGGCGGTTGAAAGCGCCATGCTCGTGAGATAACGGAGGTCCTCCGCGTCATCGATGATCAGGATTCGCTTTCCGTAACCTTGCATCGCGCACCTCCTTCCGATGTGTTGTACGCGCATGTGCAATAACCGTTCTCGTCCAACATCTGACATGTGTCAGTGAGCGCATCAATTAGGATTAGTAGGATTAGGACGTATAGGCCGACTCTTCGAAGGATTGTTCTTCCAAAGGCGATCGTTCGTCTCCGGCTGGGACGGACAAAGTGTCCGGGCTTGGATAGCCTGTCCGAGGGCCGCCGACGAGACCATATTGACGCAGTTTTCTGAGCAAGGTTTTCCGATGGATGCCGAGTATGGATGAAGAACGACCCAAGTCACCATTGTGGTGCTTCAGCACACGAACAATATGTTCGCGCACCAGTTCTTCCACCGTCATCCATCCTCTTGCGTGGTCCGCCTCCCGCACCGTCGCAGTACGCACCGCCAGGGGAAGATCTTCCGGACAGAGAATGGGATGTGGGCTCAACGCCACCGCCCGCTCGATCGCGTGTTCCAATTCTCGGATGTTGCCGGGCCACCAGTATTGAGTAAGCACCGTCATGGCGTCGGTCGAAATTCCGGTCACCTGCGGGGCTTTTGCGGCGCCGTAGATTTGAACGAAGTGCTCCGCCAGAAGCGGCACATCCTCCATCCGCTCACGCAGCGGGGGAATGGCAATGGTCACCACATTCAACCGATAGTACAGATCTTCTCGAAATGTGCCCGCTTTCACGAGGGCGCTGAGATCCTTCTTGGACGCGGCGATGATCCTCACGTCCACATCCATGGGTGTCGTGCTGCCGACCCGGCGGATCTCCCGCTCCTGGATCACACGCAGTAACTTCCCTTGCAATGTTGCGGATAAGTCGGCCACCTCGTCCAAGAAACAGGTTCCCAGATGGGCTTTTTCGAGGAGTCCTTTTTTCACGCCCACCGCCCCGGTAAAGGCCCCCCGCTCATGGCCGAACAATTCCGATTCGAGCAGGGTTTCAGTCAACGCCCCGCCGTCCACGGCAACGAATGGTCCCGTCTTCCTGTTGCTGTTGGCATGAATGGCTCGAGCGAGGAGTTCCTTGCCTGTGCCGCTCTCCCCCTGCAAGAGCACGGTACTGTCTGTTCGCGAGACCCGAGCGATGGATTTATAGACCTGGACCATTGCCGGACTGCTGCCGATGAGACCATCGAATCGATCGTTCAGTTGGTTCTTGAGCTGCTGGTTGTGGGGAGGGACCTGCATATGTTCGAGGGCTCGATGGACCACCAAGCGCACATCATCCAACATGAACGGTTTGCTCAGGTAATCAAACGCTCCGGCCTGGATGCCGTCCACTGCGGTCTTCAAGGAACCATACGCTGTCATCAAGATCACCGGCATGTCGTGACGGCGGGAACGAAGTTCCGAGAGCAGGCTCAATCCGTCGAGCTCAGGCATATGAATGTCGGACATGATGAGATCGGGTCGGCATTGAGCCACCATGCCTAAGGCCGCCTTCGCGCTCTTGGTGGTTTCCACCTCGTAGCCTTCCTGCGAGAGGACCTCTCGAAGAAAGGATAAGGTGTCGCGATCATCGTCCACGACAAGGATGCGGGGATGTTGTGCCATATCCATAACTCCTATGCGTAGAAGAATACGTACTGCCTCGAACTTGCCGACGAGGTGCTCGATCCACGGCAATACATCGCACTTGAATTTCCGACTGATTCTCCTTGATCGGAACACATTGTCCCGCGCCGCGCCCGGAGTGATTGCATGTGTTTCAAGAAGTTTGCGTGCAATGTCACCGACTTAGAGGTTTGGCGCTCGGTGGCAGTATTCCTGCTTGGGTACCACCTCAAAGGCGAGCCGCACAATTCATGTGACGGATGGAACTCAGCTCTAACAGACAGAAGGGAGAAGCCAACATGACGTGCACACGCTGTGGAGGGTTTACGATTCATGATTACTTTTATGGAGCGACGGATTATTTTGCCTGGCAATGTCATGGCTTGCGCTGTGTCAACTGCGGGTCCGTCACGAACATTCATCCCATCGAACAAACGTCCGGCCCCCGATCCGCCTCGCGGCTAAGGCGCGACAGGAGGAAACACACTGCCGTAGGCACCTCAGCCCCAGGGCGGTGATATCCGATTCAGTACACGAAGGAGTCGGATACTGAAGGACGAAGCCGGAGGGGTTGGTTTCGCGCGATCTTCGCGAGAGCACAATCGCAACACGCCCGCTCTCATCAAGCGCGAGACCAACCCCTCCGGCACAGGTCGAGAAATATATCGCATAGCATTCCTGATAACGTATAGTCTGCTCAAACCCGGCGACTAAACCTACTGGTGCAACCCCTAGTAAATTGTGTTTCTCTCTTTGCCGTTCGTCGGTAGTAGACGTCCAACCAGCACGCCGTTCGATATCGATGTCCGTCGACCACGCCTTCGATTTGCCAAGCCGACCTGCAGAGAGCTTTCAGCAGCTGTTCTTCAAGTCGAGCCCACCATCGAGTGGTCGGCGTGGAGGAAGTCATCAAGGTGTCCGGATATACCGCTTCCCGCCGGAAACCGTGGTGAGCGACTAAACGATCGAGACTATTCACGTCATAACCGTGTAGATAGGGAAAGCTCAGGAGATTGTTCCACGCGAGCAGAGGGTACAGCACACGTTGCATCCATCGATGCCGCGTTGCCAGGGAAATAGACATACGATAACAAGTCCCATGGGGAATGCGAATCACGAGCAAACCTCTGCTTTTCAGGCTATCGGCTGCCGACGCCAACAGGGCATAGGGATCCGGCAATTGGTCGAACGTGTTCCAGACCATGATGCCATCCAATTCGCCGGGACGCAGTGGAGCGTTTTCAATCGTGCCTCGATAGACCGGCAATTTGTATTCGGAGCAAAAATCAGTGACCGTTTCACCGGGATCCACACCGGTAATGCTCCAGCCCTCTTCCCGCGCAGCCGCCAGGAAACCGCCGACGAAACTGCCGACCTCCACCAGCCGCGGACGATGTTTTTCCGCGAGCCACGACCGCACCACGGGAATCTTCGTGCGGGCCCACCTGAGCTGCGTGTTGAATTCCTGTCGCAAATGATCCCGGTCATATTGATCTGAGGCGTAGGCTTGCATCACGGAATTAGCTCGAGGATGTGGATTGCGACAAATCAGCCCGCATCTTCTGCAGGCAACGATGTGCGTGTCGTAATCCTGGGTAAATCGACTTCTGTCCATGAGTGCTTCTGAGCCGTGATGTGTGTCAGGTGGATTCCGCAGTCGTTGTCGATGGAATGCCGTCAGATAACGGCGCTGGTCGGCCATGTTCTCGCGTGAACTGATCATGCTGAAACTGGTCGATCTACACAGAAGACAGGGGGTATAGACGTGCGTCTGTTCGCTGAGCCGGACAGGAGATGGAGCCGTGGAGGTATCGAGACAAGACATTGGGGACGTGCCGGTTTAGCCGGTTTATGATTGCGGACTTATCTTCGTGCATTCGTAGGATCGTCCCCATCATATCGAGGTCTCGCGTGGCGTTCGACTAGGCGGCACCCTTGCCGTCATGGTGTTTATTCACGCAGCTTATCCGTAGGAAACGCTCTCGCGTCCACAGCCTGCTAGGGTCGTTCCCAGTGGTTGTGTCGGGTACCGAAGCTATAATCGCGTTGGGTTAGTCATCTCCATGGTAAAGGAGGGAACCGATGAGTATCACGCTCAATCATTCAGCTTTACAGCCATCGGAACCAATCGTATCCATCATGGAGGATCGAGCATTGGCCGATGTGATCAGGCATACGGTGATGGCCGGACAAGAATGTTGTCTCGAATCGCTCTTGAAAGCCCACCCCGGTTTTACTTGGAATCAGGTGTTTCTTGAAGTGGATCGCATGAGCCGTAGCGGTGAGTTGCTGCTCAAACGAACTCCATCCGGTGAATACCACGTGACTGTCCCTGGACCATCCGCCACGGAATGCGGCCAAGCCGCCTGATTTTTCCGGCCAGGTATTTGGCGGTGAAGGAATCCAATGATTGATTTTCTCTTCATGTTTTTGCCCAAGCGCGAGAGAGCCGGTCGGGGTTGGATCCTGGCCCCGGTGGTAATGTGCGCGGTGATGATCATGGTTGCAGATTTCATAGGGCACCGCGCACATGCCGATGGCTTAGTGGCCGCCGACGATCAGGGCGCGTCGCAGTCGCCGGATCAGCACACGGTAACGGGGGTCCTGAGCAACTTGGATTTTAAATCCAGGAAAGGCATGCTCAAGACTGATCTCGGGAAGCCGATGTTTTTTGATTTCACCAGACCTGACCTTTTCCAGAATATTTCCGTCGGGCAGCGCGTGAGTATTGTGTTGAATGAACAGGGTCAAGCGGTGAAGGTCATGGAAACTCCGCCCGCGGAAGTCCTACCTCCGGGCGCTCAGTGATAAGGAACAACTGGCCGGATTAGTGTGGCACGCCCTCAACGGGTCTGGGTGATCATCCGTGGACGTGCGACGCTCTTACTCCGAACCACAGACCCATTCCAGGCAACACGTCGAAGCATCGCGTCGGATACGGACAAAACGATGACGCGGTTGCCGTCGCCCTCTGTTCTTTCTTGATGCGTCTTCAGGGGAGGATTGTGGTGATCGTCCAGGCCCGCACCGCAGACAACAGCAGCATCGTAACAAAGATGGTTTGTCCACCTCAAGACAGCATGTCTGCTCGGTGAGGGTCGATTCTGGTCCCCCACAGCGCGAATGACCCCAGTATTCGTTTAAAAGTTCTGTGACTCTGAAATGATCGCAAGAGGTCCATATCTTGCTCTTTTTAGATCTCTATCGTGTCTTGCCCAAAACCGTTTTTTCATCCAAGGAGGATTTGTATGAAGATGCGACAGACATGCGCGTACATGATGATCGTAGGCGGAGTGATGTTATTCTCCGGGGGACCATCCTGGGCTGAACAATCGACCAGTGGAACCCCTTCCGGGGGCGCCATGAGAAGTGGATCAGGAACCGGATCGGAAAATGCCGGTAGCCCCAGTGGGACTATAAGGCCGGATCAAAGACATGGTATTGATGGCCGATCCGACGTACCGAAAACAGGCGGTGACCCGACGATGGGAGGGTCAGGAAGAATGGCAGATCCTGGTACAAACACTCAGAGAAAAGGATCGAGCGGGGGGAGTGGCTCCGGCTCGGGATTCGGTTCGGGATCCGGTTCGGGCGGCATGGGTTCATCCGGTGGAACGGGGGCCTCGAGCGGAGGAGGCGGTTATTAGGAAAGGTTGTCCTGTCCGGTTCTACACACCTTGGTGAGGCGGGGAGACACGCGTCTCCCGCCTCGCATAATTCCCTTCTCTCAAGTTTTTAAGGGAGGACCTATGCCAAAGCACGATTCAGTCACAGCCAATCCTAGACCTCCGTCCAAAACGAATCCTTCCGCTGACGCGCTTGTAATGTTGAAAGAAGATCACCGTCGAGTTGAGTCGCTCTTCGAGCGGTTCCTGAACGGAGAGAATGGAAAGAAACCTCATATCGCAGAGCAGCTGTTTCAAGAACTTGAAGTACACAGTACCTTGGAAGAGGAACTCTTCTATCCGGCTCTTCAAAATCCGGCTGAAATTGAAGAATTTGAAGCGGCCGATGAGGACACGCAGTTCAGCGAAGAAAAGACGATGCACACCCCTGAGCTCGATGAGACAGGGGAGGTGGAGGCGGGACGTGGGGAAGGCAGCGATAGCTCTGAAGAAATGACCAACAATATGATCACCTCCGCATTCGATGAGCATCGGGTGATACGCGCCCTCATCGCTCAGCTCAGACAGAAAGACGCGTTGAGCCAAGAATTCCGGCAGAGAATGACGGAGTTACAGCAGACGGTGGCGAACCATGTTTTCGAGGAAGAGGATGAGCTCTTCGCTGAAGCTCAGCTGACCATGGATACGAAAACGCTCGGCAGGCAGATGCAGCAACGGAAGCAAGAACTTCTTTCCGCTGCCGTCTGATCCATCCGACGTAGGTTCAGCGGGCTCGGCACTCAGCGAGTAAACCGAAGAGGTCGTCGATTCGTTGGTGGGCTCGCGGTTTCGTGATTTATGGGGATTTTCCCAGTTGGTCTGCACGGCGCGTATAGTATGCTCAAGTTAACGGAACTTGTAATGGAAACGTTGTGAACACATAACGGAAACGTTATAAGACGCAATGTAAAAATTATAAGTTCCGGGAAGCTCCGCTTTCGAATGAAAGCGGAGCTTTTTTATTTTTCTTCAAGAGTCATAACCGGAGTAGCAGGGATACGGTGAGACGATGACGGGACTGACCTGAGCTGTTTCAGATTGTTTGAGGCGAGAGGGCCGTGTAATCGGGTTTTTAGGCGTCGGGAGAGGGGTAGGCGAGTGTTGTTCGGGTTTTGCAGTTCACAAGTTTGCTTCCTCGCCCTCAGCTCCGCGCGCTCCCAGCGATCCGTCCAACCAATGGTCCACATCGGCGAGAAGAATCATGGAGACGGCTTCGAGCATGTTCGCAGCGATAAAGTTTGGCCAGCGCCGCTCGGTCATGTTCCAGTTGGTTTCCTGACCGTTCGCCAAGAGGATCGTTCGGCATTCAGCCAACTGTCCTGCTTCCACAACGTCCAAGACATCACCGATCATCCAGGACCGTTGCAGGTCGACGTTGAATTCGACGGCGGCGTGAATCAAGAGCCCGGGGTGTGGTTTGCGGCAGCGGCATTCATGCGCAAATGCCGCCATTTTGCCTTGGGGATGGTGCGGACAGTGATAAAAATTAAGCAGCGGTACGCCCAACATGGCCAGATTGATTCGAAATGTGAATTCTTCATCAAAGATCGTGTCCCGCGTAAATCTTCCCGGCGCGGCCTCATCTTCTTGAGTGACCACGATAAGGGCATAGCCGGCCAAGTATAATAACCGCAGCCCTTCGATGGTGTCTGGTAGCCATTCGCCAAGTCCCTCGCGCAGACGGCACGGATGGTTCATGTTCAGCAAGCCGTCCTTATCGAGAAATACGGCTTTGGTGGTTCGGGCCATGAAGGTTCCTTCGTAGATCGGTCATGCGACGGCAAGGGGTATGTTGCCGCTTGATGATCGATTCTCTTGTTCTAATTCTATTGCTGCAAATGTTAGACCCGCTGAAGTCCGATCGCGCATGTCAACCGTTAGACGACTGAATGCCGATTATCGGTCGGTTCTGATTCAGAGAAACGAAGTGTGATGTGGTAGAGGCAAAGGGGAACGAATGGAGCAACCTGTCGCCTTCAGGACAGGTTGTCATGTGGAATCAAACCACACGATGACATTCCCTTTTCGAGAAGCTCAGATTGAACGGATTTTTACAGCAATAGTACGAAACGCTACTCAAGGAAAATGGTGATGTCCCCAATCACGAGGAATTCCTGGTGATATCTTGTGGCATCCCTGATGCCTCCGTAACTCTCTTCCCACGGGGATACCTAGGTGGTCCTCCAGTACTGTTCGTCAGCTCGGCATTGCTAGGATACATAATGGAGGTTCGCTGGTTGTCGCTACGACTCGCTCCCCCCGTTACCCTCTTGAGGGCAAAGGAACAGCCGCACGTTATTGAATCCCATTTCACCGCTGATCAGATCGGCATCAAGATAAGTTTTGCGAGCACTCATGTCTGTATCGGGAGAGGACTCAGGACAACTGCCTAACCAAGGAGAACGCATGCAACGAAGCGCCTCGGCACAATGGATGGGAAATCTCAAAACCGGCAAGGGGCTTTTGTCCACGGAAAGCGGCGCCCTATCGGACAATCAGTATTCCTTCGGCAGCCGGTTCCAGCGCGGCAACGGTACAAATCCGGAAGAATTTCTCGCCGCGGCCCATGCCGGTTGTTTCACAATGGCATTGTCCGCGCAGCTCGAGCAGGCAGGGTTTCCGGCTGAGCGGTTGGACACGACCGCAACGGTGAACATCGAACAGGTCGAGGCTGATTGGAGGATAACGAGCATTCACTTGAATGTGCGAGGGAAGATCTCACATGGAGACCAGGCGATCTGGGATCAAGCAACCGCGGCTGCCAAGAGCGGCTGCCCGATCTCGCAACTCCTCAACACCATTATTACAATGGACGCCAAACTCGAAGTGTAATATTCATCACATGCGCCGTTGGGATGGGGGCACCGTCCATGGAAGTAGGCATGCAGTCGGGCGAGCGCAAACACGGATGCACTGTGATGTGAAGAGGCCGGAGTAATGAGACGTGACAAGAGGAATCGATGCCCATGACTCGGTCGGAGAAATCAATGCTTCACATGACCATCGGGCTTGCTGCCGTATCGTTTGCCGTTTCCCTCTGGGTTGCCGGCGTACAGGCCGCAGGGCCTGGCATCAAGGCCAATGCCGAGCCCTTTCTCAAGAAAGCCGCGGAAGCGCAGTTGGTCGAAATCGCATTGGGTCTACTCGTGACTCAACATGCGGTGAATGATCGCGTGAAAGAGTTCGCCACGCAAATGGCGGATGAACACATGAACATCAGTCGACAGCTCGAAGAACTGGCCTCCAAGAAGGGGGTGACGCTTCCTCCGGGGATAAATCCGGAACACAAGCAGAGAATGGATGAACTCTCTCATCTGTCCGGACATGCGTTTGATCGCACGTACCTGTCATATGTCATTCAACATCATGAGAACAACGTCGAAGAGTTTGGCCTGGATGCAAAGACGTTGGAAGACTTAGATGCCAAGCAATGGATTGCCTCGATCTTGCCCAGAATACAGACCCATCGGGAAAAGGCACTCTCGCTCAAGAACTCGTTGCAGACAACCCCCTACAAATGACCCACTCGCGCAGACCTCATCTATGCGTCATCTTGGCTCTGTAACCGCTTTGCATAAGGCTCGGGGTCCAGCTGAAACGTCTCGTGACAGTTCGCGTTACAAAAATAATATCGATGTTGCAGATAATCTTCGGACTCGACTGCCTCATCCGGGTCGAGCTCCATCAAACACACCGGGTCTTTCACTTTTTTGGATGTTTGCATGACGTGGCTCCTCCTCATCGCAACAAAACCTGATTTGTCATTATCGCAACTCGATCCACAAAGGCACTAGGTCTCTCTCTAGCCCGCATTATTCATGAACGCTTCTACTACAACCGCCTATGGTCGATGCCGGCACACCGACATGGAGGGTTCTCTGGTGGCCCGAATTCCAACAACTGTGGAATAGGCGGGCGTGGAAGGGGAGGGGACGGCGATGGATCAGGGAGAGGCGGCTGCGGAGAAGGAAAAGGATTGGGATCAGGCGGCATAGGATCCGGATCCGGGCGTTCGATAGTCCTCATACTGCTGCGCCACGTCATCGCCGACATAGAGATCTTAGTAGCAAACGGTCCCTTCATGCACACCTGGTTGGTTCCCTAGGCGAAGAGTGGTCCACGTTTGTAGTTTGTCGAAACAGGAAGTTCATGAAGTCGGTCCATCATATTCCTTCCATTTTCCTTCCAGGGAAGTGCCTAGTTGATCAGCATCACCTAGGATGTTGAACATTAAGAAAGTAAAGGACCTGTGGTCCTCGAATAGCAGCATCGGATCGTCAAACGGCAAAAGAGCGGGCAAACGGTACAGAGACAAGGCGCTTGTTCGAGGCCTTCACTCGAACTGAACCTTCCCCTCAAGGAGGAGCCAGTCGTGCATCGCGCAGTACTCACGTGGTTGGTGGTCAGTCTGTTGTCGTCGTTGCCTCCGGCATTGGCGAAGGAGCCAACGATAAAGAAGCCCGTGGACCCAAAGGTCATGATGGATACCTATCAAAAACTGGCCACGCCTGGAGCGCCGCATAAACACCTGGCGAGTCTCGCGGGCACGTGGACGACGCAGACGAAAGAATGGATGGAACCCGGCAAGCCGCCGACGGAATCCACGGGCACGTGCGAATATAAAGCGCTGCTCGGCGGCCGTTATATGCAGCAGGATTGCACGGGCACGATGAGGGGGCATGCCTTTACGGGCATCGGCGTGCAGGGCTATGACAATTTCACTAAAAAATATATGACGACGTGGATCGATTCATTGGGAACCGGCATCTTCTCTATGGAAAGCAAGGCCGGTGCTGACGGAAAGACCATCACCTTGCACGGTAATCTTGCGGATCCATTCGACGGCACCCTGAAGCAGCGCGCCGTCTGGAAGTTCCCTGACGCCAACACTCAAATTCTCGAGATGTATGGGCCGCACGGGAACGGCAACGAGATATTGATGATGGAGATCACGTACACCAGGAAACAGTAACCCAAATTTCCACGGGACTTCTTTCAAATCCGACTACTGCTCGCCCGAATGGATTATGTAGCCGTCATGCGATTCCATTGGACGTTCATGAGGTCTCAAAGGATGGTTCGTTGATGGCCTGAACGGATTACCATGATGACCGAGCGCATGCGTCTCGAACTTTTGAGCGCGCGAGACGGCTTGGATATCGCCAGGCAATGGGCACTGTCCACCGCGAATCTCTATCAACAGGCCGTCGACACTCCACTGCATTTCGCCTCACAGTCGGAATGGAGGCCGCGCTTTGAGCGAGCCATAGGTGAACTGACTTTGTTTTCACAGACCGGCATTGTTCAGGAAACGGCGGATTGATCGACGACGGACAGGCAGATGCAGGCGCATGAGGTCATCATCATTGGAGGGGGATTGGCGGGACTGTCCGCGGCCATTTACCTCGGTCGTAGCCGGCGCGAGACGCTGCTGGTCCACACCAAGCGGTCCATGGCCAAATGGGAGGCGGATGTCCAGAACTATCTGGGTTTTCCGGAGGGGATCGACGGCGAGGATCTTCTCGCGCGAGGGATGGAACAGGTCGTTCGTTTCGGCGTCACGGTGATAGAAGACGACATCCGCTCATTGAGCCGGGATGGCGATTCATTCTGTCTCAGGGGAGCAAGCTCTGCTTATCGCGCCCGGCGCGTGCTCCTCGCCACCGGCTTGACGCATCTTCCACCCGAGATTCCCGGCGTGAAGGAGTGTCTGGGACAGAGTCTGTTTTTCTGCAAGGATTGCGACGCTTTTCGCGTGCAAGGCAAAAAGATCGTCATCATCGGGGTGAACAATGAAGCGGCGGATTATGCGCTCGCCATGCTGCTGTTCACACCGAATGTGATGATCTGCACGAACGGACGACACTTTCGATGGGATACGGACCATGCGGGATGGCTGGAAGAATATGAAGTGCCGATCCGGCACGATCGTATCCGTTCCGTACTGCACAATAACGGACAGCTGACGGCCCTCATTTTTGAACAGGGTAGTCGCGTGACTGTCGACGGGGCGTTCACGACACGAGGCGATATCTATCACAATAGTCTGGCGGAATGCGCCGGAGCGATGCTGGACGAAGACGGCCAAGTCATCGTCGACCACTATTTACAGACGACCGTGCCGGGGCTCTATGCGGCGGGATGCGTGACTCCGGCGAACTGCCAGATGATCATCGCCGCCGGACAAGGCGCCACGGCGGGCCAAGCGATCAATCGAGATCTATTCGACGATAGCTTGAAGCGGCATGCATTGCCGCGTGTCGGGGATAAGCGCGCAATTTGGCCCATGACATGGTAATCATGCAGGGAGCAATGGATCGGCATGATGATAAGGGGATCGGGCGATTCTGACATGTTGCCTGTTCAAACCGCTTACGATCAGTGGGCGGACGAATACGATGACGCGGATCCGACCACGGCTCTCGACGAACCGTTCGTGCTGTCCATGCTCGAACCGTTTGATGGATGTCGGATCCTGGATCTGGGTTGCGGGACTGGTCGATACGCGCGTCGAATCGCCGACCCGACCGTGCAAGTCGTGGGTCTCGACTTGTCGCGCGCCATGCTCGCTCGCGCGAGAAGGACTCTACCCATGCCGTCACCCGTTTGCTTCGTCCAGGCCTCGATCGAACAATTGCCTTTGGCGCCGAATTCATTCGACCGAGTGATTGCCGGTTTGGTGTTGGATCATGTCCACGATCTCCGGGCTTTCTTCCAAGAGACCGCCGCGGCGCTGCGGCCCGGCGGCAGATTCATCGTCTCGGCGGTACACCCGGAAATGCAGCGCCTCACCGGATCGACCGTCCGATTCACGGCCGGAGGACGGAACTATGCCATGGCTGGAACCATACATGCGGTTGATTCCATGACAGCGGCCGCGCGAGCCGCCGGCTTGACGCTCCACTGTCTTCAGGAGCCACGCATCGATCACGCGCTGATCGCTCGCCATCCCGGCTGGATCATGAAAGTGGGGTGCTCGGCATTGGTGCTGTTCGCGGCTCAAAAATCTCCACTCCTCTCGCGTTAGCCTGTAGATCGGCGTCTTCAACCGATGAAAGCGGAAGTCGTCGCACTAGGGGTCTGCCTAGTAGGCCTGCCGGGTACGAATCGCCTATGGTGCTTCCGGTTCCCTATTAGCGAGGATGTGGCAAACAGCCCAAGCGCACCCTTTCCGGGTGGAGGCATCGGACCATGCTATCGAGACCACAGTTGTTCGAGAATATGACACAGTCCCTCCATCGCTGGCGCACTCCTTTATGGGCCTTCACCCCGGGCCCTCGCTGGACCTGGGGTGTATTGGTCCTCAGTATCGGTGGAATATTTTTTCTCGACAGTGTGACCCCGCTGGGATTCGTCGTCTGGATGCTCTATCTCTTTCCTTTATGGATCGCCAGCGGCATGTCGGTCCGTCATCCTTCTTCCTTCATATTTATGATAGGCGGCATATGCGCGGGAATGATGTTGTTGGGATTCTGGGTCTCGCCTCTCGGGATCGATCGAACCATCGGATTCACCAATCGACTGATCGGCATACTGGCCGTGGGAATGACGACCTGGTCGTTGCGACAATTGATGGAACAGCGAGAAATACTGCACCGAAGCGAGGCTGAATTGCGGGATTTTGTAGAGGGCGCCGCTATCGGCCTGCACGGGGAAAGCTCCGATGGAACGATTCTCTGGGCCAATCAAGCGGAGTTGGAGTTGCTCGGTTACAGCCGAGAGGAGTATGTGGGCCACTCCATTCGCGAATTCCATGCCGACCCTCTGGTGGTAGAACATATTTTGAATGCGTTGTCCGCCGGTCACACCCTGTACAACTATGAAGCGAAACTCTTGTGCAAGGACGGAACCACTCGCGACGTGTCGATTGTCGCCAATGTCTCATGGAATAAGGGCCGCTTTAATCATTCACGATGTTTTACGCGTGATATTACGTTCATCAAGCAAGCGGAACGGCAACTGGCCCATCTGGCTGCGATCGTGCAGTCCACGGATGATGCCGTGATTTCGTTCTCGCCGGACTCGCGCATTCTCACATGGAACAAGGGGGCGGAGAAATTGTTGGGGTGGACGGAGGCTCAGGCCGTCGGGCAACCCAAATGGCTGTTTGTGCCCGATGTGCGGCTCAAGGAATCGACGGCCCTGATTGAAACCGTGCTGCGAAAGCATATCCCCCAGCATATCGAAACGCAGCGTCTCCGGAAAGATGGGAGCCCGGTGGATGTTTCCATCACCCTCTCTCCGGTGCTACTGAAAGGGCGCTTGTTAGGGGTGTGTGAAACCATGCGGGATATCACCGAGCGCAAACGGGCCGAGCAGGCGCTGCTTGAGGCCAACGAAGAACTTGAGGCGTTCAGTTACACTGTTTCTCATGACCTTCGGGCACCCCTGCGATCCATCAACGGCTTTGTCAAGATTCTCATCGAAGATCACGGTCCCGCGTTGAATGATGAGGCTCGCCGATGCTTGGGCATCATTCACAAGGGAGCTCATCGGATGGGAGAATTGATCGATGATCTGTTGACCTTCTCGCGCTTGTCGCGTTCTCCCATGGAACTGCGTTCCATCGATCCCACGGATATCATCAAAGAAGCCTGGCTCGAGCTCCGGCAGGATCACGAAGGGCGGACGGTCGAGTTCATCGTGAACGATGACCTGCCGCGCTGTCGCGCCGACCGTCGTCTGCTCAAACAGGCGTGGGTCAATCTGCTGTCCAATGCATTGAAATATACCCGTCCCCGCGCACGCGCGCGAATCGAGATCGGTTGGAGCGGAGAGGATCGGCCTTCCAAAGAAGTCGTCTATTGGATTCGCGACAATGGGGTCGGATTCGACCAACGATATGTCCATAAATTGTTCGCGGTGTTCCAGCGGCTGCACCGCGCCGAAGAATTCGAAGGGACCGGGGTGGGGCTGGCGATCGTCCAACGTATCGCGAAGCGCCACGGCGGCCGGGCATGGGCGGAAGGGCGTGTCGACGGCGGCGCAACCTTTTCCATGATGCTCGAGAGAGTCTATGAACACGACGGGGCCGGAATACATCTCAGTGCTGTTGGCGGAAGATAATCCGGATGATGTTGAGCTGACCCTCCGGGTCTTCGAGCAGTATCATTTGGCGAATCATATCCATGTCGTTCGAGACGGCGCCGAGGCGCTGGACTGTCTCTTCAGCACCGGCACGTATGAAAAGCGAGATCTGTGTCGCCAGACAAAACTCATCCTCCTCGATCTCAAGTTGCCGAAAGTCGACGGGCTGGAAGTGTTGCGCCGATGCAAGGCGGACCCTCGCACCAAGTCGATTCCGGTCGTCATTCTGACATCGTCGCGCGAAGAGCAGGATGTGGTGAACAGTTATCAGTTGGGCGTGAATAGTTATATCGTCAAACCGGTGGATTTTCATCAGTTTGTCGAGGCCATTCGGCAGCTGAATTTGTATTGGTTGGTCTTGAACCAGGGCCTGGGGTAATACGGACAAGCGTCCGAGACGCGTTCCGTCAGGGTGGAGGTGATTGTGGGTACGCCGCTGCGCGTGTTGTTGCTCGAAGATGATGAGCATGACGCTGAACTGATGGTGCGTGAGCTCCGGCGAGCCGGGTATGATCCCGATTGCCGGCGGGTGGACTCCGAAGACGCGTACCTTGAACAGCTTCAATGCCCGCCTGATATCATCCTTTCCGACAATGCCATGCCGGGCTTCAGCGCGATGGAGGCGTTGCGTCATCTGCATCTGCGTGACGTGGATCTTCCCTTGATCATTGTCTCCGGGTCCATCGGCGAGGAACAGGCCGTCTCCCTGCTTCGTCACGGCGCCGCGGATTATCTCATGAAGGATAGGCCGGACCGTTTGGGCGCCGCGGTGGCGCAAGCCCTGGAGCAAAAGAGACTGCGGGACGATAATCGAGCGGCGCACCGCGCCCTGCAAGCGAAAACGACCGAGCTGCTTCAGTCTCAGGAGCGACTCCGCGCGTTGGCGAGCGATCTGACGCTGACCGAACAACGAGAGCGGAGAAAGCTCGCTCATGATCTGCATGACTATCTCGCGCAACTCTTGGTTGTGGGTCGCATGAAATTGCGACAAGCTCACAACCAAGTCGGAGAACCGACGACGGTGAAGCGCTTGGAGGAGTTGGATCAGATTCTTGATGATTCATTGACCTATACACGGACGCTGATCGCTGATCTTGCACCACCGAGCCTCCAAGACTTCGGTCTCCTGGAGGCCCTCAAATGGCTCAGAGAACATATGCGAAGCCACGGGCTCTCCGTGACGGTTCGGGCGGAGATCGACCGTATTAACCTGCCGGAGGACCAGGCCGTGCTCCTGTTTCAATCGGTGCGGGAGTTGTTGTTCAATGTGATCAAACATGCCCAAACAAACGCGGCGCTCGTGGTATTGGACACCATGCCGACCGGCGAGCTTCGAATGGCCGTGGAAGATTCCGGCGTCGGCTTCGATGCCGCGGAGCCGGCCGCGCGTGACTCCGGCTCGACTCGATTCGGTCTTTTCAGCGTGAGCGAACGGATGCAGGCCATGGGTGGGCGAATCGAAATGGAATCTTCACCCGGCCGTGGAACCCGAATCTCGATGATTCTGCCGTATTGGCCGAGCAGTGACGACAAACCATCGGTCCTTGCTTCCCATGCCCGTGTGACATCCAACGGAGTCGGTGAAATTCCAGGTTTGAGGACCACGGCTCCATCTGACCGCTTGGAGCCGGGGGATGGAGGACAGAACGAGGAGGAAGCGTCGGGTCAATCAGAAACCAATCGCCAAGATGCCGATGCGCCAAGAGTCCGGGTCATGCTTGTCGATGACCATATCATGGTCCGAAAAGGGATCAAGAGCATGCTCAACAATCTCGAAAGCATTACGGTCATTGGGGAAGCGTCGGACGGCCTAGAGGCGGTGTCGTTGGCGAAACAACTCCGGCCGGACATCGTGATCATGGATGTGAATCTTCCGGTCTTGGATGGGATTGCGGCAACCACTGAGATCACCAAGCAGTGTCCCGAGGTAAGCGTGATCGGACTCTCGGTCCACGAAAATCCACACCTGATAGAAGCCATCATCAGGGCGGGTGCCGTCGCATTCGTCTCCAAAGGGTCCGTGACGGAAGAACTCTATTCAGCCATTGAGCAAGCCATGCGCGTGAAGACGAAAGATGTCTGAAGGATATCTAATGCCCTCGGTCGCGGAGAGATGATGAACAGGCGGGCAAGGAAGACCGCCACGCCTGCTCATCATAATAGTCTGACTAGGTCACAGGGGGACGTCGACCAGTCGCAAAACTCACGACGGCCACGATCAAGAATATGACGAAAAGTATGTACGCGATATTGGTGGCGGTCCCTGCCACACCGGAAAGACCCAATACGCCGGCGATAATCGCGATGACAAAGAATGTGACTGCCCAGCTTAACATTTGTGAACCCTCCCTTTAATGTATGTACACGCGCGGCCGACTCCACAACACCTTATGTTCGAGCTCTACGAGAGCCCTGCATCTAAAAATGCACGTTCAGCCCTATGGTCACCATGTGTCCGTTGTCGTCGAATTTCTTATCATCCAAGCCGGCGCCTTTCGACTCAACTCGTTCGAGCCAGATGTGTCGATAGGTGCTGTCGAGGGAGATATGGTCGGTGAGAAAGAGCTGCACTCCGCCACCCACGTGGCCGCCGAAACGGTGTTGAGTGTCGGAAAATCCGCCCGGACCGTCGACCGAGGTAAAGTACCATCCGCCGCCACCCAAAATGAAAGGCGCCAATCTGGTGGTGCCGATTGGATAAATCAACAGGGATCCCTGCACGGGATAGGTATGGGTTTTGGTGCCGCCTGCGAACTCTTCGCGTCGATAGTCTGCCGATCCCTCGACGGCAACATAATGAGACGGATGGACTCGAACCTGTGCGCCTCCGAACCAACGCTCTTCTCCCTCTTTTGGGTCGAAATAGGTCGCTCTTCCACCGACTGAAAAGAAAGGAATCTCGACCTGTGGTATCCCTGCCCAATTGGTGTCAGCTGCATCGGCTTGCTGAGGACAATACAGCAGACCACTGAGTGCAAGCAGCAGTGCAAAGCGAAATATGAGGCCTGCGCCAACGGGCATGGTTGAATGCATCGACGGCTCCTTCGTTGAAGCTCTGTCTAATATTTTATTCTCGCTTCATTTCGGCTTGGATCGTTCCCGCGTCACAAACCGCTGTCCGCCTCTTCGCTGTATGTTTTCTTTTAACCCACCGCATCGTGCGGAACGACTAGCTTGTTCCCTAGCCCTGACGGATGCTGCTGCGGGAGGAATGATGTTTAGTTGCTGATAATGGGAATTGGAACGCGAGTGCCGCTTCCATAAATTTAAGACCCGCAAGATCTGACTTGACCTGGTTCGCGTTGTGAAGGGCAGCCGAAATGAGAAACCTTCGGCTGGTGTTCGGAAGCACCGCGCTTTTGACTGATGTGGGGAAAGGAAAGGAGTCGTGCGGACGATGCATCCGAACAAGTAGGGAACCCCATATTCTTGGTGGAGCAGACTATAGACTGGACTCAGGCGGAGAACATCGCTCCTCATGATGATAGCTAGGGCTCTGCCTAGTATTGCGAGCAAGAGAACCTATCCATCATGCATAGTAATCCAGTGGGTCACATCGACCTCAGAGCTCTTGCGGTTTCACACCGACAAGTATTGAATAGGAAGCACGAAGAGTGCCGTTGATGGATATGGGTGTCCAATGCATAGTGCGCGTATTCTCATTGCAGATGACCATCCCCTCGTTGTCGAGAGCATCCGGCAATTGTTAGAGCCGATGTTCAGCGTTGTCGGGACGGTCGGAACGGGGCAAGAATTGTTGGCGGCGGCAAAGGAACTTCGCCCTGAAGTGGTCTTACTGGATGTCAACATGCCGGGGATGAGCGGTTTCGAAGCGGCGCGGCAACTTCATCTGAAGCTTCCAAGCGTGAAAATCGTGTTTCTTACCATGCTGGCGGAGGCGATCGCCGTGAGCCAAGGGTTTCGTTCCGGCGCCTCGGGCTATGTGCTCAAACAATCAGCGTCCGATGAACTGTATGCCGCCGTTCAAAGCGTGCTTGCCAATCGACGTTTTTTATCGAGTGGAATTGACCCGGAGGTTCGTGACGCCATTGAATGTGAATGGTCACGACCGGAAGGATATTCGAGCAATTTGACCGGACGTCAACGGCAGATCTTGATCATGCTTGCCAATGGTCGTTCTACGAAGCACATTGCGGAGGATCTCAACATTTCGACGAAAACAGTGGAATTCCACAAGGCCAACATCACCCATAAACTGGGTATTAGAACCACCTCCGATCTCATCCGCTTTGCGCTGGCGGAAGGGATGACCTCGCTCTGATCGATCATCGCCAAAACCCGCAGTTAGTGGATCGAGATCAATCCGTTCGTGATCGCGTATTTCGTCAATTCCGCGGTGGTTCGCAAACCGAGTTGCCGCATGATGCGTGTCTTGTGAAATTCAACGGTTTTGATGGATACATTCAGCACGGCCGCCACTTCTTTCATGGATTTGCCTTCCGCGACCAGTTGCAGTACTTCCCGTTGGCGTAAGCTGAGGTCTTGCGCAAAACCGACCGCTTCGTGAGACACACCGGGCGTCGAAGGATGAACGGCTTGCTCGACGAGACCTTGAGCCACAACAGGAGACACATACGTATTGCCTTTGAGCACTTCATGAATGGCCAATACCAATTCGGACCCGACTGATTGTTTCAAGACATAGCCCGCCACGCCGATACGAAACGCTTCTGTCACGAAGGTCGACTCAGAATGCATGGTCAGAATAATAATCTTGACGGCTGGATTGAGTTTGAGGATCTGCCGCGAAGCATCTAATCCGTTGAGAAGCGGTAGAGAAATATCGACTACAGCCACGTCCGGGGGATTGTCCTGTACGGCTTTCAGCAATGAGCGCCCATCTGCGGCGATTCCCGTCAGTTCGAAATCAGCTTCGAGGAGCTTTTGAAGACCTTCCGCCACTAACACATGGTCGTCCGCGAGCAAGATTTTTGATTTAGCCTCCATTGGTGAGTCGCTCCTTTCGGCAAAAATTAGTCTAACGCCTCCTGCTTCAACGATACAAGTCCGATCGGCTGCTGATTGAGGGGATTCCCTAGCGCTGCTGTGTGGCATTTCTCGATAGAGTTCTTTCACAGCGTATGAAAACTTTCTTGGAAAGGAGCGACCATGCCTCATAAGGGCAACAGGACAAGCAACCGCGGCAACGCGGCAAGAGACGATCAACCAGAATGCCAAAGAAAGCTGATGGAACGCAGGGAAGAGTACGCCGAAGATCACGAACGGGAACATGGATGGACTCCACTTTCAGCGAAGCTCGTGAAAGTGAGTCCCAAGATATGGAACAGAACGAGAGATCATGAAGACAAGACACGAGGCAGGGAAAGAGATTGCCCAACCCAGTGACCGGATAGGTGCTTGCAACGGGTTGTTCTAGGCATAGCACGCAACGTCGAGCAGTGTGTGTGCGTGTTCGCTCTTTCGTACTCACAGAGCGCTGCGCGAACCATCGCGACTCATTTCTACATCGCGTACGGTGTGCTCTTGCGTTAGACCTACGTCGATGCCCCATCCTGCCGAGCCCTTGTCTTCGAGCTTGTTGAACCCCTCCTGGGCTTGTGATTTCAACTCCTCAAGGGCCAAGGGGATCGGAACATTGTTTTGAGGCGACAGAAGCAAGACGGCTCCACATCCAACAAGTGCCCCAGCCAAAAATGAGGCTAAATTATCCATTGCCGGCTCCTTCGTTCGTAATGGCATGATTGCCACTCTATATCATCTTCTGCCATGCATGTGACCGTTTGTATCCATGTGATCGTTTGTATCATTGTCACGTTCCAAGCCGAATCGTCCTAGGGACATACCTAGTTCTCAGCCGTCAATGCCTAGGAACCTTCCTAGTAGATGGACATTATTCAATGCCTTACAGTACACCCTCTTTTTGTGAACCGATGTCGGCCCTCCTCAGTGATATTCGTATTGAGGGGAAACCTTTTAGGCTCCGGTTCGGCACATTGCACAGATCGTTTAAATTGGAAAGATGACGGCGTTCGCCGCAGTCGAGTTTCCCGATAGTTTCCACTTCAGGGGCATGGTTCACGAGGATTCCCGCCGAGTTGCACGCCAGACGTTGGACCGGTACAGTAAGTACTCTACTCACTGCGGAACCGGATCGGTGAGAACTGATGAATCTTCAGAAAATGGGTGTCCCGATCGCGCTATTCAGCTGGTATGTTGTTCTGTCTCTATGGACGGCTTATGCACCGGCCGACCGGGATTTCTGGTTGCTGGCGAGTATTTTGCCGACAGTCTTTGTATTCGTCCTCATTGTGACGCATCGAGCGATTCCTCTCTCTCACACCTCTTACATCTTAATCGCCGTGTTTTTAACGATGCATGCCATTGGAGTCCACTATACCTACGCTCGAGTGCCGGCAGGTGGGTGGATAGAATATGTCTTGCCAGTGAGTCGGAATCATTACGATCGAATCGTACACTTTTGCTTCGGTTTTTTATTGACGTACCCTCTCGAGGAACTGTTGCGTCTTTCGACGGGAGTGCGCGGGTGGCTTCTCTACTATCTCCCTGTCATCACGGTCCTCGGCCTGAGTGGATTGTGGGA
This sequence comes from Candidatus Nitrospira nitrificans, assembly GCF_001458775.1. Lineage (NCBI taxonomy): Bacteria > Pseudomonadati > Nitrospirota > Nitrospiria > Nitrospirales > Nitrospiraceae > Nitrospira > Candidatus Nitrospira nitrificans. The sequence continues at coordinate 5,528 of NZ_CZPZ01000035.1, read as the reverse complement.
AATGATTGAAGCGTGGGTGGCGCAAGCCGTCCATCCGGAGTTAGGCATGACCTATCTTGGTTCGCAGGGCGATATGTGGGATGCGCAGAGAGACATGGCGGCCGCGCTTTACGGGGCTTTGTTTTGTGTGGCGCTTTTGTTGCTCATGCGTCGCATTCGAACCTGGCCTCGACGGTCCGGTGTCGACAGGCTCGCTGATTCTTCTCGTTGAGCTTCTCCATGAGGATCCCGTGTCAAAGACAAGAGTGCTGCAAGGACTGGGAGCTTGGTACACGATTCTTTGGGCTCTATTGGCCATTTCTCCGTACGATCGTCAGGATTGGTTGTTAGAGAATCTCCTGGCGTTGGCAGCGGTGATAGCGCTCCTGGTGTCCCATCGGTGGTTTGAATTTACCACTCCTTCTTACGTTCTCCTCACCGGCTTTTTGACGCTGCATGCCGTCGGTTCCCATTACACCTATGCGGAAGTGCCGTTCGGCCATTGGCTGCAACGCACGTTCGATCTGACAAGGAATCCGTTCGATCGCCTGATCCATTTTTCTTATGGACTGCTCTTGGTCTACCCCCTACATGAACTCCTGGTACGACTAGCGGGTGTCCGAGGCTTGTGGTCTTATTATCTTTCCGTCAGTGGAGTGGTGGCACAAAGCGGATTCTTTGAGTTGATTGAAGCAGTCGTCGCTCACATCGTCAACCCGGAACTAGGGAGTGCATATCTCGGCACACAGGGTGACGAGTGGGACGCGCAAAAGGATATGGGCTCTGCCCTGGCAGGGGCTCTTATCACGATCGTCGCCGTGAGCCTTGGAGAGAGGTATCACTGGCTTCCCGGCATCGACAAGAAAGAAAGTCTTTGTCTACAAGAACATTCCTGACAGATTTCTTCTGTTCCGTCCTTATTCGTCGGTTCTATAAGCAGCGCCGTAAAATCGAGATCATGTTCGGCCGTATCAAGGATAGACGCCGCATCGCCACGCGCTACAGTCCGCTGCGCACATTTTCTTCTCGGAAATTTGCAGTGCCGCAACCGCCACTTCTCCCTCAAAGAATGAGCCTGAGCCTAAGTTCCGATCAAATCGACGATCGCTTGGGTTTTTAGTCGTTTTTTGAACCAGGGCAATTCCTAGGTCAAGGCACGCTGTGGATACTCCAAGATAGGAAGCAGAGGCAGAAGAGACCATTCTGTTTCTTTACACTCATTCATCACAGGAGAGACTTATGATGACATCATCTCAAAAAGTATTCGGTTATCTTTCATGCGGATTTCTGTTGTGGGCAGGGTTCTCGCCGGCCACTGTGGCGTGGTCTTCCGACCAGCTTAATATCGCTCCCTCAGCTATGCTGATCAGCGATTCGATCGGAGATTCGAAGCCTGGAAAAACTGTTAAGGGAGAGGTGGTGCGCGTTGATGGAGACAATTATTTCGTCAAGCAACATGAGGACGGGAAAGTAGTGCGCATGCACGTTGACCGCACGACGAATACGAAGTCGTCCATGAAAGCAAAACCCGGAGACAATATTGAGGCAAAGGTTGACGGTCAAGGTCATGCCATTTCGTTTTTGACCGACCAACCCATCTCTCACTAACGGGGCTGCATGGCTTGGGCATAGCGCTTTGTATTTTAGAAGCGAGCCGATGTGGTGCAGGTTGAATATGTAGGTATGTCAAGTTCCAGATGCAACGGGTGAATCATGATGCCGCGGTGAAGACTTCCAGCGGCGTCACAAGGTCGAGACATTGTCGTGGGCGTGTGTTCAGCCTATTGGATTGGCAGTGGCGTTCAACGCGTGCTGGGTGCAGCACAGATGTTTGCGCACGTGGGCAAGTGCCGCGCAGTCGGCTGTTCGCTGGTGCCGCGCTGGTAGGGCGAGTCCCAGACTCTGTGGTGTTACGGTCGTCAGCGCTCACGTGGGTATAGTTAAAAATCCAAGGTCGCATAAACAGTTGGATTAAGATTTTGCGTGAATTCGACAGCTATTAGCATACGATGATCACAATAGTTCCCCGACGTCCTTCTGGAATCTATTTGGAGTCGACCCATGATGAGGCCTATGGAGTACTTCAAGGTGAAGATCGCTATGTGAAGGACATCATGACGAGAGACGTCATAATCAGCGATGCTTCGCTTTGTCTCAAAGAGGCAGTCCGGACAATAAAAGATAGACAACTATCCATACTAATCATCTGCCTAAAAAACGAGCCGGTTTTAGCAGTAACTCAGTACGATATAGCGCTCAACATGGTAGAGTCCGATGAGCATTCTGCTTTCGCTACTTTTCATGAGATCATCAAAAAACGCGAAGCGGTCAGATGTCATGAGGATGCTCTTCTTGTGGATGCCGTCAGGGCAATGCTGGAACATCATGCTCGCCATATTCCGGTAGTGGACGCAAAAGGCAATGCGGTAGGAGCGCTCTCGTTGATGGATGCAATGGGAGCCATGACGCCGGAAGCCGCAGCCAAGTGGCTAACGAAGATGCGACGAATCTGTTCGAAGGACCGATCTCCGATGCTGAACGGATAGATCTTCGCCGAAAACCGGTAGTGAATTGGGTTACGCCGTCTTCCCAAAAAGAAGACGTGTCCCCCAAGTCCTCAAAAGATTATGAACAGGCTCTGAGACAGTCAAAGGGGTGGGCGTTATTTGGTATCATCTGGAACATGACGGGTCAGAAAAAAATGAGTTTGCCCGGCCACGTGACAATCAAGCCCATCCTCACAGCCGCCAATATTTTATCGACGCAGGAATATGACTTGGATCAAGGATGCCCTTGACGTCGATCACGACAGCTTGTTTCTGATCGCGAAGAGGCTTGAGGAGATCTCCGATACCCATATCGGAAAACCTCTTATGCGCGACGGCAACGACTAATCCATCAAGATCGTTCATTTGTTCCCAGCCGACGAGGTGAATGCCGTACTCTGCCACGGCTTCCTCACTCTCGGCAATCGGATCATACACGAATACCTTGATTCCATATTCACGAAGCTCGGAGATGATGTCGGGCACTTTGCTGTTGCGAAGATCAGGCACGTTTTCCTTAAACGTCAAGCCGAGCACTCCTACCCTGAGTTCGTTCACAGGGCGAGACATGTGGCTGAGTAGCTTCATGGTATGTTCTGCCACAAACTTTCCCATGCCGTTGTTGATGCGACGACCAGAAAGAATCACTTGTGGATGATAGCCCACAGATTCCGCTTTTGATGTCAAATAATAAGGATCCACTCCGATGCAATGGCCGCCGACAAGACCAGGAGAGAACTTGAGGAAGTTCCACTTCGTCCCTGCGGCTTCAAGGACGGATTTAGTATCGATTCCCAGGCGATGAAAAATCAAAGCGAGCTCGTTCATCAATGCGATATTCAGGTCTCGTTGAGTATTTTCGATGACCTTGGCGGCCTCCGCCACCTTGATGCTTGATGCTCGATGAACCCCCGCTTTTACAACTAACGCATATGTGTCCGCAATGATGTCCAGAGATTCAGCGTCCTGTGCCGATACGACCTTGATAATCTTTTCAAGCGTATGTTCCTTATCTCCAGGATTTATTCGTTCCGGCGAGTACCCTACCTTGAACTCTACACCCGCTTTCATTCCGGACGTTCTTTCCAGGATCGGCAGGCAAACCTCCTCAGTCGCACCCGGGTAAACCGTCGACTCATACACCACAATAGTACCTGGAGAGAGGTTCTGCCCGATCAGCTCCGAGGATTTTTGTAAGGCGGTAAGATCCGGCTGCAATGCCTCATTAATGGGAGTCGGAACGGCAACAATAATGAACTTGGCTGTTTTGAGGTCAGACGGTTCGGATGTATATCTTATTTGAGTGGCAGCCAGATCATTTTGTGATACTTCTCCTGTGCGATCGATTCCTTTTTGTAATTCTTCAATTTTCCTTTTATTGATGTCAAAACCAATCACGGGGTCAATTTTCCCAAATGCCACGGCAATTGGAAGGCCCACGTAGCCCAATCCTACAACAGCAATCGATCGCGATTCTTGCTTGTTCATACCGCCCCCCTGGTGACTGACGAAATGGTACAAATGGGACTAACAATGGCAGAAGACGCCTTGGCCGTCAAGGAAAGGCTGACCTTCCTCAATTTCGTAGACGCGTAGATATCTAAGCCACAGCCGCATTTACTTCGCGCTCAGCCGAGGAGTCATAGTCGAGAATCGATTGACGGCGCTGTCGATCATAGAACACCTCGTCACGAGTCACGTAACGCCGATGGGAGACGAACTCGCGCTTGCGTGTCCCGAAAAAACTTTCGACACTGGCATTGTCTCAACAGCTCCCCTTGCGGCTCATGCTGACCGTGATGCCATGCGTGATGGGCGCCATGCAACAGGCCGTGCCGACTCGTTCAGGAATCGATCTGCTTTTGCTTTAATTTCTTCCGTGTATCGCCGTTTGTATTGTTGGTCAGGCTGCCTCCGATTTCATGAAGCTCCTTTGGTGTCTGTGAAATAGAGGGCAGTAACTGTTGTTTCAGACGCTCTTCTCAGAGGACAGGAGAAGAAAGTCCCCAAGCAGCCTCAATAATATCAAAGAGATCTCCGGGTACACGTGTCTGCTAAGTAAACACAATTATAGGCTCCTTCGAAGTTTATGAGTATAAACATAAATAATCACTTTATGTGTACATCATGGAAATACGGAACCCTCTCCACGCATCCAGGACTCCTTCTTCGAAACTCTCTCTTTGGGCGGTGATTTTCAGCAAAAGCCACAAGAATCTCTTCATTTGAACATACACCGGGTAAAACTGTTTTCCGACTTGCAAAGGGCACCTAACTTGCTCATGGCCTGCACGAGCCTAGAAGTTGTAATGCCCGTTCATGGAGGACTCCGACAATGCGCCAGAAGATTCAGCGATTGTTGTTCTTCTCTGTCGGTATGAGCACGCTTGTGTTCGTTTGTGAGTCGATGGTTCCATTGATACAGTCCGCACTAGCGGCGACCGGCTTGGAGAGGGTTACAGCTCAGCAGAACAATTCTCCTGAGAAATCTCAAGACTTTAGCCGGATCGACCGGAGGGGAAGCGCACAAAAGAGCGAGCTGACGAGAGAAGCCACTCCACCACATCGTCTTATTGGGAAGACTACGTCACCTCAAAAGCAAACCGAAATGAGCAATAATGTATCACTACAGTCTTCACCGTCGACTTCACCCAGTACATCGTTCGGATCTGGCGATTCTCAGTCAGGAGTTATGCCTTCCCAATTTTCAAGCCCCAGCACGACTATTTCTCCCGCGCAATCAGGGGGCATCGTTCGGCTAGAAACGCCCGTTATCAAAGTGAGTTCTCCAAGCGTTCAGCAAGGAGACAGCAGCCCGACAATGCCAACTCTTACCGTCAGCCCAGCCGCGGTGACGTTCTCGGGAGTGCAGGGCGGAGCGAATCCCGCGAGCCAGAATGTGATGATCACTTCGAACGGCGATTGGGCGGCCAGTAGCAGTGCGCCCTGGCTGACTCTCAGCCCCTGGGCCGGCATCGGCAACGGCCCCATTGCCGCCAACGT